>CAYPNL010000362.1:0-10142 GCA_964412045.1 uncultured Desulfobacteraceae bacterium | reverse complement strand
GCCATGCCAGGCTCAGTGAGCATGCCCCGGCTCATGGAGGTAGAGCGTTACTCCCATGTCATGCATATCGTTTCTAGTGTGGAGGGTCGGCTGAAATCGGATATGGATCAATTCGATCTCTTCATGGCGGCCTTTCCGGCAGGAACTGTTTCAGGCGCACCGAAGATCAGGGCCATGGAGCTCATCAGCGAACTGGAGCCGACGGCACGGGGACCCTATGCCGGGGGTGTGGGTTATTTCGGTTTTAACGGGAACATGGACTTCTGCATCACCATTCGCACCATCACAATCACGGGTACCAAACTGTCCATCCAGGTGGGTGCGGGGATCGTTGCGGACTCATCTCCTGAAGGAGAATACGAGGAAACCTTGAGAAAGGCAGCTGCCCTGCTCAAGGCTGTTGAAAGGGTGAATGAACCATGATCCTGATGATCGATAACTATGACTCCTTCACCTACAATCTTGTCCAGATGTTCGAGGCGATCGGAGAGGATGTCCAGGTATGGAGAAACGATCGAATAGATCTCTCTGTTATCGAGGGCCTAAGCCCGTGTGCACTTGTCATTTCACCCGGTCCCGGCACCCCTGACCGGGCCGGCATCTCGGTAGAGCTTATCCGTCGTTTGGGACCTACGATCCCTGTTCTGGGTGTTTGCATGGGGCATCAATCTATTGCCACGGCCTTTGGGGGTAAGGTTATTCGTGCTAAGAGAATCATGCACGGCAAGACCTCTCTGATCTTTCACGACGGAAGCTCCCTGTATCAGCGCCTGCCCAATCCCTTTAAGGCCACCCGGTACCACTCGTTGATCGCCTGTAGGGACTCTTTGCCGGACTGTCTGGAGATAAGCGCATGGACCGAGGAGGGGGAGGTTATGGGGCTGAGACACAGGGAGTTCAAGGTAGAGGGAGTTCAGTTTCATCCGGAGTCGATCCTCACGGATTTCGGTACTCATATTATCGAGAATTTTATCCGGATCTCATTGTTCCCTTAAACCATCATGTAAAGAAAGGAGGGATTAAATCATGATTAAAGAGGTAATTGCAAGGGTGATCAACGGGATGGACCTTACAGAAGGGGAAATGGAAGCGGCCATGGAGGAAATCATGACCGGCAAGGCAACCCCTGCCCAGATAGGCTCATTTATCACGGCCTTAAGAATAAAGGGTGAAACCGTTGATGAGATTTCCGGGGCTGCTAAGGCCATGAGAGCCAAGGCAATCAGGATATGCACGAATAATCATCTGGTAAACATTGAGCGGGATGAGATCAATGTGGAGGATGAAACCATCCTCGATGTTGTCGGGACTGGTGGAGATGGGACCGGAACATTCAACGTATCGACCACGACTTCATTCGTCGCTGCCGGAGCAGGGGTAACAATAGCAAAGCACGGCAACAGGGCGGTTTCAAGTCTGTGTGGAAGCGCGGACGTGCTGGAAACTCTGGGAGTAAACCTCTATGTGACCAGCACCGATGTAGAGCGATGTATTCAGGAGATAGGGATAGGGTTTCTCTATGCCCCCCTCTTCCATAGGGCCATGAAATATGCTGCCGGGCCGAGGCGGGAACTAGGGATTCGCACTATCTTTAATCTTCTCGGCCCTTTGACGAACCCGGCAGGCGCCTCTCGGCAGGTCCTGGGGGTGTATGAACTGGGTCTGACCAAGAGGATCGCCCATGTCCTCAGAAATCTGGGGACCAAGGAGGCTTGTGTGGTGTGCGGTGAGGGGACCTTTGATGAGATAAGCATCTGCGGCCCCACGAGGATCTCGCACCTGAAGGACGGCGAGGTAATGACCTTTGAATTGACGCCTGAAGAGTACGGATTCAAAAGGGCAGCTCCGGAGAGCATTCGAGGTGGACATGCAAGGCAAAATGCCCGTATTATCCGGAATATCCTGGACGGTGAAAAAGGCCCCAAGAGAGACATGGTCCTTCTGAATGCAGCGGCTGCGTTTGTGGCGGCAGGTCTCGACAGTACCATAAAGGATGGTATCGCCCGGGCACAAGATGCCCTCGATTCCGGCCGTGCAAGGGCAAAGCTCGATGATCTGATCTCTTTTACCCAACACTGCTCCTGCTATGTCCGCGAAGAGCTATCATAAAATCATCTCATTCCATTCGATTATTTTAGAAAAGGAGAGAGCCCTATGCATGCTTGCTTAGCTCAGATATTCGCTGAGAAACGCAAAGAAGTCGATAGGCTCAAAAAAGGGAGGGTGCCAAAGGATAGAGACACCGACCTGCTCCCTATCCGTGATTTTAAGGGGGCGATTTCCATGCCTACGAGGATCAACCTGATTGCCGAGATAAAGTTCGCCTCTCCTTCAGAAGGCATCATCCGGGAGAAAACAGATGCACGAAGCGTTGCCCTGCTTTACGAAGAGGCCGGGGCAGCAGCGATATCGCTCTTGACTGATACGAGGTTTTTTGGGGGGGATCTCAGCAATCTTCCCCGAGTAAAAAGGGCCACCTCTTTGCCCATAGTTCGCAAGGACTTCATCATAGACGAGATCCAGGTAAGGGAATCGTTCCTACGGGGTGGGGATGCCATTCTCCTGATCTCACATGTCTTATCCCGCCAGAAGCTCAAGACATTGATCAGGATGTGCCGAAGTTTAGGCATGGCCGCCCTCACCGAGGTTCATGACCAAGATGACTTGAACAAGGCCCTTGCATGCGGCGCTGATATCATCGGAATAAACAATCGGGATCTGGACACCTTCGAGGTGGATCTCAGCACTACTCTCAGGCTCGCCTCCCTGGTGCCTCCAGGGCATATCATCGTCAGTGAGAGCGGCATCAAGACGGGAAACGACGTCCGGGCTGTAAAGAGGGTGGGAGTCCAGGCCATTCTGGTGGGATCATCCCTGATGAAGAGCGAGGATATGGGGAAGACGGTAAGAGACTTGATTCAGGCAGGAGGAACAGAAAGTGGTCAGGATTAAGATCTGCGGCATCACCAATCTCCGGGATGCCTTAATGGCTATCGAATTGGGTGCGGATGCGCTCGGCTTTGTGTTTGCGCCGAGCCCTCGAAAGGTGACCCCTCAGCAGGCACACCGTATCATCAAGGGCCTCCCGCCTTTTGTCCAGACGGTAGGGGTCTTTGTGGATGAAGACTTGAAAAGCATACGGGATATTATGGATTTCTGCGGGCTTGAGATGATCCAGCTCCACGGAGACGAGTCTCCTGAGTTCTGCAGCGCCCTAATGCCCCATGTAATCAAAGGTTTCCGGCTGAATGATTCATCGAGCCTTTCAGCCATAACTGATTACCGAGGGAAAATCAAGGCAGCGCTTCTCGATACATACCAAAAGGGGATGCAGGGAGGCACGGGAAAGATCTTTGACTGGAACCTGGCCATAAGGGCTAAAGGTATGGGGATGTCTATTATCATCTCAGGGGGCTTGAGCCCATCCAATATCCAGCGTGCTATTGCGACTGTTCAACCATATGCCATTGATGTCAATAGCGGGATTGAAGAGAGTCCAGGGGTAAAAAATCCCTTTTTGATGAAAAGCCTCATGGAAAAGATACTGCAAATTGAGACTTGAGAGGATCTGCAGTGAATAAAAAGAAAGGATATTTCGGACCGTATGGAGGAACATTTGTGCCGGAAACCCTTATAAGTCCCCTGAAGGAACTGGAAAAGTACTTCAGCGCAGCTATGAAGGATCGGGATTTCCGGTCTGAGTTGAGCTATTATCTCCATCACTATGTGGGACGTCCCACGCCGCTTTACCGTGCAGGTCGGCTGAGCAGGCGTTTGGGTGGGGCGAAGATCTATCTGAAAAGGGAGGACCTGGCTCACACAGGCGCCCATAAAATTAATAATACCATAGGGCAGATTCTTCTTGCCAGACGAATGGGCAAGACCAGGATTGTTGCCGAGACCGGAGCAGGCCAGCACGGGGTTGCCACTGCAACGGCAGCTGGCCTCTTCAACATGGAGTGCCGCATTTACATGGGCGAGAAAGATATCTGCAGGCAAGCTATGAATGTATCTCGCATGAACCTCCTCGGGGCAGAGGTGATTCCGGTAAAACAGGGCAGCCAAACCTTAAAGGATGCGGTCAACGAGGCAATACGGGACTGGGTGGCCAATGTCAGGAATACCTATTATGTCATGGGATCGGTTGTCGGCCCATCACCCTATCCCTTGATGGTGAGAGAATTTCAGTCGGTCATAGGCAAGGAGGCCCGCCGCCAGATTAAAACAGCCGAGGGCCGTCTTCCCGATGCAATCATAGCTTGTGTAGGCGGCGGGAGTAATGCCGTGGGCATATTTTATCCCTTCCGACGAGATCCGGTGCAATTGATCGGGGTAGAGGCAGCTGGCCTCGGGCTTGACACCGGCAAACACTCGGCAACCCTTTCGAAGGGAATCCCCGGCATCTTGCACGGGTCCTTCAGCTATCTCTTGCAGACCCCGAAGGGGCAGATCAGGGAGGCCCATTCCATTGCACCCGGTCTCGACTATCCCGGCGTTGGTCCTGAACATGCCTTTTTTAAGGACAGCGGCAGAGCTGCCTATGGATCGGTGACTGACGATGATGCACTCAATGCATTTGGAATCCTCTCAGAAACGGAGGGGATCATCCCAGCCTTAGAGAGTGCCCATGCCGTAGCTTACGCGGCCAAGGCGGCACCGAATATGAGCCCTGATAAAATCATAATTGTCAATCTTTCGGGCAGGGGGGATAAGGATGTATCCATTGTTGTCGAAAGACACAGACCGAAAGAGGATCGTTAAGGGCATGAACAGGATAGATCAGCTCTTTAAGAGATTGAAAGGGAACAGGAAAAAGGCCCTTGTTCCCTTTCTTACCGCCGGCGATCCTGATCTTACCGCTACCAGGGATCTGGTGCTCGCCCTCGAGGAATCCGGCGCACATATGATCGAATTGGGCGTCCCTTTCTCCGATCCTTTGGCCGATGGACCGGTTATACAAGCCTCATCCCTGAGGGCCCTTCGGCAATATGTAGATCTGAAACAAATCATTGTGTTGGTTCATGAACTCAGACAAAGGACTGAGATTCCTATTGTCTTGATGACCTATTTTAACCCGGTGTATCGAATGGGATTAGAAAAAGCGGCCCTCCAGGCGTCTCTGGCAGGGGTGGACGGCTTTGTAATACCGGATCTCCCCTTAGAGGAATCTACCGAGTGGAGGGCATCGGCCAGGGCGAACAATCTTGATACCATTTTTTTCGTGGCGCCCAACACGCCTCGGGCCAGGGCAAAATTGATTGCAGGAAAAACGAGCGCCTTTCTCTATGCTGTGTCCGTTACCGGCGTCACAGGGAAAAGGGAGGAAATCCCGGAGGGGTTGACCGAGTATCTCACGATGCTGAGAAGCGTCACCAACAAGCCGCTTCTGGTAGGATTCGGGATCACCTCTCCATCCCATGCGAGGCAGATCGGCCCCCTTTGCGACGGGGTGATTGTCGGGAGTGCGTTGATAGATCTTATATCCCGCTATAAGAATAGGAAAGATAGTTATACCCGTATGAAATCATTTATCAACGCTCTTGCCGAAGCCTTGAGAGAAGGTTAACATGCCAGAAAACCCTCATGAGCGGGTGTTTAAGGAGAGGCCACTTTATTTAGATACGACTGGTGCATCATGGTAAGATTGTTGCCCATTCGATTTCAGAATAGGGCACTTTCATTTTTTTTAAAAAAAAAGCTTGACATTTAAATTGTCTGCATTTATAGAGGTATGCCTAAGGATGAGAAGAAATTACAATCTAGGGTATCATGAATAAAGAACTTCAAAACATCATTGGCATTATCAGAGCAGCAGGGATAGTACTGCGTTCCCTGTTGCTTCTCCTTTTGATAGGCAGCTTAAAACTACCGGGCCTGATAATGCAATGATGTTGTAAGCAGCTGGAGTAAAACCCGTTATCAGGTCCGCCTGATAACGGGTTTTTTAGTTTACAGACAGGGAGCAGATGAATGGAAGAGAAAATACTCATTTACGACACCACCCTGCGAGACGGCACCCAGGGGGAGCAGATCAATTTCTCCGCTGAGGAAAAGCTGCGCATAGCCCAACGGTTGGTTGAGCTCAGTGTACACTACATAGAGGGAGGTTGGCCCGGATCGAATCCGAAGGACATGCGCTTTTTTCAGATGGCTAAGGATCTTCGGCTCGGAGCAACGCGTTTAACCGCTTTCGGCAGTACCAGAAAACCGCATATAGCTCCTGAATACGATCCCAACCTCACTGCCCTCCTTGAGGCTGGAGTGCACACGATAACCCTATTCGGAAAGAGCTGGGATCTCCACGTGATCGATATCCTGGGCATCTCTCTTGATGAAAACCTCGGGGTGATCGCAGAGTCTATCGAGTATCTTAAAGCGAGGGATAAGGAGATTTTTTTTGATGCTGAGCACTTCTTTGACGGCTATAAGGCAAACCCTGAGTACAGTCTGGCTACGATTGGCGCAGCTGTCTCAGCAGGCGCCGATAACATTGTGCTCTGCGATACCAACGGGGGCTCCTTGGTGGGCGAGGTAATAAGGATCGTTGGAGAGGTAAGGAATTCCTTTCCTGGTGTTTCCCTCGGAATTCACGCGCACAATGACGGCGGACTCGCCGTAGCGAACACACTCGCCGCTGTTGAGGCTGGCATTACTATGGTGCAAGGAACGATAAACGGATACGGCGAGCGTTGCGGAAATGCGGATCTCACCTCCGTGATCCCGAATCTTCTCCTTAAAATGCGCAAAAAATGCCTTGATGACTCAAAGCTTCACCTTCTCACTGAGGTCTCACGCTATGTGAGCGATATAGCGAATATCCCACCCCTGAATGACAGGCCCTTTGTCGGGCGCAGCGCCTTTGCCCATAAGGGCGGAGTCCACGTGAGCGCTATTGTTAAAAAGCCGCCTGCTTATGAACACATAAAGCCTGAGCTGGTGGGAAACAAACGGCGGGTGCTTGTTTCCGATCTCTCAGGGAAGAGCAACATAGACTATAAGGCCAATGAGATGGGGATCCCCTTGGGCGGTAATGGATACGGGAGCAGGGAGATCGTAAAGGAGATAAAGCGAATGGAGGATCTGGGCTACCAGTTCGATGCAGCAGAGGGATCGCTTGAGCTGCTTATGAAAAAGACTACCGGTCAATTTAAAGAACCATTCTGCCTGCTCTCCCTGCGAGTGACCAATGAGAAAGACAGAGATGGCCTAACCAGCTCACAGGCAATGATCAAAATATCGGTCGGCAAGGAGGAAGAAATCACTGCAGCCGACGGGAACGGTCCTGTGAATGCGATCGACAATGCCCTTCGAAAGGCCCTCCGCAAATTCTACCCTGCTATCGATGAGATGAGATTGGTCGACTTCAAGGTGAGGGTATTAGAGGGAAGGGCCGGAACAGCGGCAAAGGTGCGGGTCTTGATTGAATCACGAGACGGCAAGGAGATCTGGAATACCGTCGGTGTCTCAGAGAATATTATCGAGGCAAGCTGGCAAGCACTGGTTGACAGTATCTATTTCAAGCTCTGTAAGGATCCTTCCACAAGACATCCGAGAGATGGTAGGTGAGCAGACAATGTACCTAATTAATCTAGAAGAGGTGGAAAAAGCCGCAGGGAACAGGATAAAAAGAGCCCTGCGGCTTAAGCTCTTTTCATTTCCGCTGGGATAATTTCAACCCCTATTCTCTGATAAACGACGCAACGAAATGAAAGGAGCATTTCCATGACAGAAAAGATCATAATCTTCGACACCACCCTGAGGGATGGAGAGCAATCTCCGGGCTACAGTATGAACACTGCTGAAAAGCTGCACTTCGCTGCTCAGCTCGAAAAGCTGCGCGTAGATGTCATTGAAGCAGGATTCCCTTCCTCCTCGACAGGAGATTTTGAGGCGGTTCAGATGATTGCACGGAAGGTGACGAACGTTGAGGTCGCAGCACTTGCTCGAACGTCCAAAGAGGATATTGATGCTGCATGGGGCGCAATAAAGGAGGCGGCCCGTCCCCGTATCCATATCTTCATCGCTACCTCGGACATCCATCTAGAACATAAATTACGGATGAATAGAGATCAGGTGATCTCCAGGGCAGTAGAGGCAATCAAATACGCAAAGCGATTCACGGACAATATCGAATTCTCAGCAGAGGACGGCTCTAGATCGGACAGGGATTTTCTCTGTAAGATCTTCGAGGCAACAATCGCAGCAGGAGCAACTACGGTTAATCTTCCTGATACCGTAGGCTATGCAATTCCCGGCGAGTTTGCTGAACTGGTTTCCTATGTAAAAGATCATACACCGCATATAAACCAGGCAATCCTCAGCGTCCACTGCCACAATGATCTCGGCTTGGCAACGGCCAATACCCTGGCAAGTATCAGTGCCGGTGCACGACAGGTAGAGGTGACCGTCAACGGGATCGGGGAACGGGCGGGCAATACCTCTCTCGAGGAGGTAGTGATGGCCCTCCATACGAGACGTGGCTCTCTCGATTTTTTCACCGATGTCAGTACCAAAGAGATATATCCATCGAGTCATTTGCTGGTCATGATCACCGGCATCCCAGTCCAGCTCAATAAGGCCATCGTGGGCGCCAATGCTTTTTCCCATGAGGCGGGGATTCACCAAGATGGGGTATTAAAACACAGGACCACCTATGAAATCATGGAGCCTGCCACCATCGGTTTAGAGACAAACCGGCTCGTCTTAGGGAAGCATTCAGGGAGGCATGCGTTCAGCGATCGAGTCAAGAGTCTCGGCTATGATTTGCCAAAGGATACTATCGACCTCCTCTTCCAGAGATTTAAGGAACTGGCGGATAAACGAAAGGAGATCGTGGATGAGGATCTCGAGGTGCTGGTTGCCGAGGAGATACTTCGCGTGCCGGATACCTATAAGCTCAACTACCTGCATGTGACAAGTGGAACAGCTACGGTACCCACGGCAACGGTACAGATGGAAATTGAAGGAAAGGAAGAACAGAAAGTGGGGTTCGGAATCGGCCCTATCGACGCCACCTTCAATACCATTGCAGAGATGACAGGCTCACCGTCAAAACTCGTCAATTTCTCCATCGACTCCCTCACCGGCGGCACTGATGCCCAAGGCAGCGTGACCGTGCGACTGGAGCAAGACGGTATCCAGACCCTCGGCAAGGGCAATAACCCCGACATAATCGTAGCCAGCGCCAAGGCATTTATTAACGGGCTCAACAGGCTTGTGCATCTTAAGAAAAATTATTTTCCCGAGAAGAAGCCTGAATAAGCTCCTTGGTGGTATGAACAACAAAGACGAAAAACATACATGATATTGAAGCTTCCATAGTGGGGAGCAGTGCATTGAAAGAAAAGGTTACGACATGTCCATGACCATAACTGAAAAGATCTTGGCGGACCATAGCAACCGTACAAAGGTATCACCGGGGGACCTGATCGAGGTCCATGTAGACATGGCCCTGGCTAATGACGTTACCACTCCCCTCGCAATACAGGTCTTCAACGAGATAGGCAATCCGGAGGTATTCGACCGGGAAAAGATCGCGCTTGTTCCCGACCACTTTACCCCGAACAAGGATATTAACACTGCTCAGCAGGCCAAGGTGATGCGGGAATTTGCCATTCGACACCATATCACGCACTACTACGAACTTGGGCAGGGGGGTATCGAACATATTATTCTTCCCGAAAAAGGCCTTGTTATTCCCGGTGATCTGGTTATTGGAGCGGACAGCCACACCTGCACCTACGGAGCACTGGGGATATTCTCCTCTGGCGTCGGCAGTACTGATCTTGGCGTCATAATGGCCACGGGTAAAACCTGGCTGAAGGTGCCGCTGACCATCAAGATCGAATATGGAGGAGATCTCTCGCCCTGGGTGAGGGGAAAGGACCTTATCCTCTTTACCCTGGGAACTCTGGGGGTTGATGGCGCAACCTACCGTGCCCTGGAATTCACAGGACCGGTTATCGCCCGCCTTCCCATGGCCCAGAGGTTCACCATGACCAACATGGCTGTCGAGGCCGGGGCAAAAAACGGCATTATCGAGTCGGATGAGATTACCTTGGCGTTTGTGGCTCAGAGATCCCACAGAAGTCCTTCAGTCTGCACCAGTGATCCTGGTGCAGACTACGAAAAGGTAATCAAGA
>CAYPNL010000361.1:0-13103 GCA_964412045.1 uncultured Desulfobacteraceae bacterium | reverse complement strand
CCCGTGCTCTGCAAGGGCTGCGGCTTGTGTACCGCCTCCTGTCGATCGGGCGCCATCCATCTCAACGGCTTTGACGAGGGCCAGATCATGGCCATGATCAATAAAATAAGTGCCTAAAGTTCAAAGTGAGCTAAAGTTGTTAAGTAAAAAATATGATAAATAACAAAGAATTTGCAAAGGAACTTGAAAAACGGACGAGGAAGTTTGCTGTAAGAATTATTCATTTATCTTTGGTGCTACCAAATACTCCTGAAGCTATTGTAATCAGGAAACAGATTACTAAATCTGGCACTTCAGTTGGCGCTAATTATCGAGAAGCAAATCGTGCCAGGAGTAATGCAGACTTTAAAAACAAAATCAAAATTTGTGAAAGTGAAGCCAGCGAAACACAATATTGGCTTGAAGTAATAGTAGAAGCTGAAATGTTGTCATGGGAGCAAATAAGTGCAGACTACAAAGAATGTAGTGAGCTACTGGCTATTTTTACCTCTAGTTCTACCAAACTTTAGCTCACTTTAAACTTTAGGCACTTTAGCTCACTTTTAATTTAGGAGAAAACTATGAATGATTGGGAACCAAAGATTACGGCTTTTCTTTGTGCCTGGTGCACCTATGCTGCTGCTGATTTGGCAGGGATCAATAGGATTCAATATCCTCCAAACATCAGGATCATCAGGGTACCCTGCTCGGGCAGGGTGAGCCCCAAATTCATCTTATCGGCCTTCCTGCATGGCTCTGATGGGGTATGGGTTTCAGGGTGACACCCTGGGGAGTGTCATTACCTGGAGGGTAATTACTACGCACGAAGAAAATTTGCACTTTTAAAGGATCTTTTAGAGCATATAGGGATAGAGCCGGAAAGACTTCATTTCTCGTGGATTTCATCCTCAGAGGCGCCGAAATTTGCGGAGGTAGCGACAGAGGTGACTGAAGCGGTGAGAAAGGCTGGTCCGGCAAAAAAGCTCGTAAAACAAAGGGCCGAGGTGGTCTAATGATTGCGTATATGGAGAAGATGAGAGAGATAGCAAAGAAACTCCTCGAAGAAAAGGCAGTAGATCTGGTCATCGGTTTCAAGAAAGGCACACTGCCCATGATGACGGAACCCATGATGATAAAGGAACCGGAAGAAGCAGGGCAATTATGCTGGAGCAGTTTCTGCAGTATGAACCTTGCGAATTATCTGCCCAAAAGAAAAGAGAAGATTGGAATCATTGCAAAAGGCTGTGATTCAAGGAATATCGCGGTTCACATTGTAGAAAACCAGATACAACGGGATCAGCTCTATATTATAGGAGTCCCGTGTATGGGCATGGTCGATAGAAGAAAGATACGATCATTGATGGATGGCAGGGAACTGACTGAGGTGGTCGAATCCGATGGAGAGTTGACTATCAAGGGGAAAGATTTCGAGCAGACGGTAAAGAAGATTGAGGTTCTTCAGGATAACTGCATCACGTGCATGCACAAGAATCCGGTCATCTATGATGAGATGGTCGGGGAGATGGTTGAGGAGAGAAAGGATCCCGATCCCTATGATGATGTAAAGGAAATTCAGGCAATGGGACCGGATGAAAGGTGGGAGTTTTTCTCGAACCTCCTTACGGACTGCATTCGCTGTTATGCATGCCGGAATGCCTGTCCGCTCTGTTACTGCCCCACCTGTTTTGTCGATGAGTCAGATCCGCAATGGGTGGGAAAGAGCATCGATCCCACTGACACCATGAGCTTCCATATCCTTCGGGCATTTCATTGCGCCGGCCGCTGCACAGATTGCGGCGCGTGTGAGCAGGCATGCCCAATGGATATCAACATGCGGCTCTTGACCAGGAGACTGAATAAAGACGCCCTCGAGCTCTATGGCTGCGAGGCCGGCTTGAGCATAGAGGAAAGGCCGCCTCTCGATACCTATCGGCCGGATGACTACGATAAATTTATCAGATAAGGTGTCTCATGAGCGAAAAAATAATCAGCAGGGAAGACCTTGAAAGATTCATAAAAGCCTTACAGCAGGACTTTGAGGTCTACGCACCTGTCAAGGAAGGAGGCTACCACAGTTTTCAACCACTCAAGGACGGTGAAACAGTGGACCTGAATTTTTGCAATACGCGCCTCTCACCAAAATCGCTGATCTTCCCCCAATCTGAGAGGATGTTTGAGTTCAACCTTGATGAGACAAGCGAAGATGCCCATATCCTGAAGGAGGCGCCAAAGGAATTCCCTCCTTCAGTGATATTCGGTATCAGACCATGCGACACCAAGGCCTTACGACTGATGAACGTGAACTTCGATAATCCGGAGTTCAAGGACCCGTGGTGGGTTAAGCGCAGGGATTCAATGGCATTCATAGGACTCGGGTGCAACGAACCGAGCAGCACCTGCTTTTGCACCTCTGTTGGGGGCGGGCCTTTTCATGAAGAGGGCCTGGATGTACTCCTGTTTGACCTAGGAGAACGGTATCTTGCAAAGGCGCTCACTGATAAAGGGGAGCAGCTCCTCGAACTGGGGGGAGTCTGTGAAGATGCAGATGCCGATACAAAGAAAAGGGCAGATGAACTCAAACACGAGGCAGAGGGCAAGATAAGCAGCCATGTTTCCACCGACAAGCTCAAGGATAAAGAGGTATTGAAGCTCTTTGATGCCCCGTTTTGGGATGATGTCGCTTTTGCCTGTATAAACTGCGGCACCTGCACCTTTGTGTGCCCCACGTGCTGGTGTTTTGATATACAGGACGAGGTTCAGAAGACCCAAGGCGATAGGATTAGGAGCTGGGATAGCTGCATGTTCCCGCTCTTTACCCTCCACGCATCAGGGCATAATCCCAGGTCCGACAAGGTGCAGAGGGTTAGGCAGCGGTTCATGCACAAGTTAAAATATTATGTGGATAAATACCGCAATGGGGTTGCCTGTGTCGGTTGTGGAAGGTGCGTGAACTCCTGCCCCGTTAATATCGACATACGAGAGGTCTTTAAGCTCATGAATGAGCTATAGAAGTGATTACAGTGCCTCAAGTTTAAAGTGAGCTAACGTCAAGACCTGAGAAAGTATTTTTTTATTTTAGGCACTTTAGGCATTTATAATTTTAGGCACTTTTATTTACAATAACAAGGAGGTTCAGTTGAACAATAATCCCTATCTTCCCTGGCCGGCGAGGATTGAGGAGATCACCACGGAAACCGATGATTATACTATCAAGTCCTTCAAGTTGGTGTTTCTCAACAAGGAAGACGAGCAGCAATTTAACTATGTATCAGGGCAGTTCTGTGAGGTCTCAATCGCGGGAAAGGGTGAAATACCCATCGGCATAGCCTCATCTCCCACAGAGAAGGGGTTTCTGCTATTCACCGTAAATAAGACCGGGGTAGTAACCAGATTCCTTCATAACATGAAGGAAGGAGATGTGGTGGGCGTGAGAGGGCCATTGGGGAACTGGTATCCCTGGGAGGTCATGGAGGGGAAAAATGTGGTGGTGATCGGTGGAGGATTTGCCTTTACCACCTTGCGATCCAGCATTGTTTTCATGCTCCATCCAGAGAATAGATCGAGGTTTAAGGATATTACGGTGGTCTATGGAGCACGGTCTCCGGGCCTGCTTCTCTATAAGGAAGAGCTTTGGGAGTGGGAGAAGAGAGATGACGTGAATGTCCACATTACCGTTGATGCCACCGAAGACCCGGAATGGCGGTACAATGTGGGTTTCGTGCCCACTATCACTGAGCAGAAGATCACTACCAGCGAGGATACCTATGCATTGGTGTGTGGTCCTCCCATTATGATCAAGTTTACCCAGCCGGTGCTTGAAAAGGTGGGGTTTACGAGAGAACAGATTATCATGTCCCTTGAGATGAGGATGAAATGCGGGATAGGGATCTGCGGCAGGTGCAATATAGGTGATAAATATGTATGCAAGGATGGCCCCGTATTCTCCCTTGCGCAGCTTGGTGAGCTCCCGGGTGAATACTAAGAGCAAGTCTGAAGCTGTTTAGACTGAAGGCTGTTAGGAAAAGGCCTTCAGTCTTCAGCCTATTCACCTGAATAATTGCTTCCTGTAATGAGTGGTTGAATTACACAAATGGTAACACGTTAGCCTTTCGAAACTACCTGGTGCATGGGCATGGGGATGTCTTTTTTCTCATCATACCCCAATAAAGACGAGTCGGGAGGCCGCTTCAAACGAGCGCACACGGACAAAGATCCTAGAAGACAATGCCCAGGTGTTTGTGCGCATGGTTTGAAGCGGCACGCTGATGCCCCCTGTTCAAGGGTATGATGAGAAAAAAGACATCCCCATGCCCATGCGTTTCACCAACGGCGCCTCTTGTGCCTCGATCAAAGGCCGGGATTCATTTTCAAAAGGCTAACGTGTTACCACAAATGTAGTTTTGAAGCATGTGCTGCTATCCGAAGGTTACCTTTGGTGCTTCCTTAACCGCCTCCGGCACCTTGAAAAACTCTGCCTTGTCAAACCCGAACATCCCCGCGAAGAGGATGGTCGGGAAACTTCTGATCTTCACATTATAGGTTTTTACGGCCTCGTTATATCTCATTCTCTCAACGGCGATCCGGTTTTCAGTGCCTGCCAGTTCATCCTGCAGCCTGATAAAGTTCTGACTTGACTTGAGATCAGGATAGTTCTCTACTACCAGCAGCAGCCTTGAAAGGGCCGTCGAGAGCTCATTGTTCGCATCGATCTTTTCCCCTATGCTATTCGCGGATCCCACCTTTGAGCGGGCTTCGGTAACCTTTATGAAGACCTCCCTTTCTTGCTTTGCGTATCCTTTTACTGTTTCAACATAATTCGGGATGAGATCATATCTTCTCTGGAGTTGATTTTCTACCTGTGCCCAGGATGCCTTCACCCCTTCATCCAGCTGGACCAAGCTGTTATATGTGCCTTTGAGTGAAAAGTAGACCACCAGCACAACAACGACTATCACGATACCGGCAATGCCAAGCGCCCTTCCTGTCTTTCCCATCATATCCTCCTGGAAACGTTATATAAAATCGTGTAACGATTTTATTCAATAACCCATCTGATCGGCCTGTTTTGATAACGATTTGATCTCAGAGATGTAGCCAAGAACAATCTCTTTTAATTCCTGTTTCCCCGGCCTTTGCTCGTCTGTCTTTATCTGCCATAGAGTTCGGAAAAGGGCCCTGTCAAGCCCGAAGTTCTCCGCTGTCGCCTGGATGAGGGCTTCATTCTTTTCCGGTATCCTTTCTTCGGTGAGGTAGAGTAAGGCCTTGAAGATAGAGATACATGCAGGGAGCGATCGGCGTATCAATTCTGTTAACCGGCGTGTTTCCCCGTGGGCCTGCAAGAAGGACTCCCTAAGCAACAAGAGCTTGCCCTTGAGCTCCCGCTCGCACTGAAGACGGAGATTATCCTTTTTAATCTCGAGATTTCCTATCATATCATCCCCATAGATAACCTGGTATGCTGACTGGATGTTGAAGAATTCCAAAGGAAAGGTATCCAGAGAAGACTCTATATAGTCTTTCGTCAAGAAGAGCGGAACCGGAGTTCTCCGCTTCTCCCATTTGGCGGCCACATCTATCGCATCACCCAAACGCTCGATGCCATCCTCGGATAAGACGATCAGGAAATTGAGGTCGGATTTTTTAGGCACATACTCGCCCCTCGCGCCACTACCATGGAGCACAATCGCGATCAAATCATCGCCAAATAGGGCTGTATAATCAGACCTCAATTCATCAAATACCTCCTCTGGCCTCATAGGTATCTTAGCCATATCTCTCTCTCCATCGTTTGTCTAAAAGCTCCCGCTGGCGCCGCCGCCGCCACTCATCCCGCCTCCAAAACCGCCGAAGCCGCCTCCGAACCCTCCACTGAATCCTCCTGCCCCGCCTCGAAAAACCCCTCGGCCTCCGCCTAATAACATAAGGAGGAGAAAAGCCCCTATTCCCAAACGTCCTGATCTAAAGAGAAAGAAAAGTACGAATAGTAAGAACAGAAACGGGAAAATGCCATACGCTCTGCGGCTCTCCTTCGAGGGGCCTTCTTGCGTTGTTGCCGGTTTCCCCACGAGTTCGATGCCTCGGTCCTTCGCGATAATGCCAGCCAGGGCAGAGAGCCCATTGCTGAGACCCGGGCCGAATTCATCCTTTTTCAGATAGGGGACTATCACCTGATCCCGTATCTGACCGGCTAGCCCATCAGGAATAACGCCTTCAAGCCCATAGCCGACCTCTATCCTGATCATTCGCTCCTTGAAGGCTACGAGAATCATAGCGCCTCTATCCTCTCCCTTTTTGCCTACCCCCCACATCTCGTAGAGCCTGTTGGTAAACTCATCGATGTTAGCTCCGCCGATGTCCTTGATGGTCACGACGGTTAGGGTAGCATCTGCTTTCTCGAGAACCTCGTGTGCGAGCGAGTTCATCTGTTCTTCATAAGCGGGAGGGATAATATCTGCAAAATCATTGATCAGGCCTCGAGGAGCCGGAAGAGGCTCATCGGCTAAGACAGGATGGATAGATAGTTGGGAAAGAAAAAAGGCGAGCGGCAACAAAAAAAGGAGAAGTGTTTTTCGTCTTATTGGTATCACAGATCCGCTTCTTTTAGTTTCTCGATTAATTCCCTCTGTTTCTTTGTCACTTTTCTCGGCACTGCCACCTGAATCTTGACATAGGCATCCCCTCTGCCTCCTCCGACCATTCTGGGTATGCCGTGCCCCTTAAGCCTCATCTTTGAGCCGCTCTGAGATCCGGCCGGTATCCTCAGATTTAATCTCTTTCCATCAATAGTAGGAACCTCGATGTTTGTGCCTAACGCTGCCTCAGAGAATGCGATCTCCCTGGTGAGGTGCAGGTCATCACCCTCCCTCTTGAACAGCGGGTGATCCAAAACCTTTATCTTAATGTAGAGATCCCCGGGAGTTCCTCCTTCAGGCCCCGATCGACCCATGCCGGAGAGGCGCAGCTTCTTGCCATCGGCTATGCCGGCCGGTATCTTTACCTTTACTTGTTGTTGTTTCCCGCCAAGAGGGTAGGAAATAGTCTTCTGGCTCGTCTGCGCGATATCCTCCAGATGAACAGGCAGCTCATAGATGATATCCTGCCCTTTTATGGTCCTGGTGCCCCCGCCAAATCCACTGAAGAACGAGCTGAAGGAATCCGGCTTTGCCCTGTATCCCGAGCCTGCCGTTGCTCCGGAGAAAAGATTCTCAAATATGCCAGTACTGCCGCCCCTGCTCCGGCCTCCGAGATGTCCAAAGCCGAATTCTTTGAATATGTCGCTGAAATCAAAGCCCCTGAAGATATCCTCTTGGGTGAACCTCTGCTGAAACCCTTCTGCCCCGAACATATCATACTGTTTTCTCTTTTCCGGTTCACTCAGTACAGCGTAAGCCTCGCTTATTTCCTTGAATTTTGTCTCTGCTCCCTTGTCTCCCTTATTCCGGTCAGGGTGGTACTTCATAGCCAGTTTCCTGTAGGCCTTTTTGATCTCCTCTGGGCTGGCAGACTTATTCACTCCAAGTATTTGGTAGTAATCTTTCGGCATTCTTAGACCAGGACAATCGTTCCTACTTGTTGGTGGTTGATTCTACGGTGAGCTGTGACTACTCACGTAGTCAGCCCAAAGCTGTTTAGACTGTCCTTCGACCATGCTCAGGATGGTGAGCGAAGCCGAACCAAAGGCTTAAAGGGGTCAAAAAAGAGCCATCGGCGCACTTTGGCAAAGAAACACTTGCTTCTCGCAGCAAACATGGCTTCAGAATGAGCCCTATCCCTGTTCTTTCCTAACAGTCTTCAGCCTACGGTCTGCCTGCCTGAATAGTTACGGCGAGCTTATAGGGGGAAAGATAAACAGGGTTGAGAGTAAAGTCAACCCTTCGGCTACCCGTGCTCCAGCACGGGGTATGCTCAGGGTTGACCTTGAGTGGGGCTTGAGAGCCGTCGAAGGGTCAAGGCGGAGGGCTTCCCTTTTGGGCGGCGGTTTTGGCCACGATGCCCCCTCTCGATGACCACTTAATTGTCACCGTAAGCCACTCAGGCTCACAGGCATGATACAAAAGATCAGCTATCTCCTCGGTGATATATTCTTGCCAATTTCTCTTGTTTCTCCACATCATGAGATAATCCCGCACTGATTTAGCCTCCAGGATCCTCTCTCTCGGCTTATACTGGATATGGACAATGCCTTGATCATGTCTCTCTGACACAGGGCATAGTGATTGGAATTCAGGATACTCCCATTCTACCAAAGGCGCGTGCCCTCTCGCAGGAAAGGTGATCAATGACACCCCCTCAGGGGTTTCCACCTTGGCTTCAGATGCTTTTGAGTAGTTCGTCATGGTTCTTACTAGGCTCCTTGATGGATCTCTGAGGATTAATAGTTCCCAGCGAAGAGAATGTCAACCCTTCGATTACCCCGTGCTCCTGCACAGGGCATACTCAGGGTTGACCCTGAGCGGGGCTTGAGAGCCGTCGAAGGGTCAACAATAAGCGGCAGTGCGGTGGGAATAGACATGAATGCGGCCCATAAATCATTTGATTTTCATCCAAATGCATACCATACTAACTGCATGTATGTTTGCATTCGCTTCAATCTTGAATCAACATGTAAGAATCTCGGAAATCGCACATTGGTTAAATACCGCCCATATCTCCTAGGCCTCGGGGTCCTTCTCGTGCTGCTTTTCTTCATTCGTTATGTACCGGTGGGCACGGGGAAAGCGCCCGATAAGCACTATGACGGAGAGGCAAACCTCATCAGGATGAGCCAGCGCGACATACGGCCCGATGACGGCGACACCTTTTTTTACAAAGACCTAACCATAAGGATCCTGGGGATAGATACGCCAGAGATTATCCACAAGGAGCATGGGATATATGAGGATCAGCCCTATGGTCGTCAGGCAGCGCAGCTGACCACCCAAATCCTCAGAAAGGCGAAGACCGTGGAATACCTCCCCTATCAGCCCGATACGTATGGGAGGCTTCTCGCCCATGTATTTGTGGATGGCGAACTCCTTTCCGTGCATCTGATCAGAGCAGGGCTCGCATACGAAACGGTTTCCCATTACGGTGATAATGGATTTCCCGGTTTGGCGAAAAGAATACTGCAGGCCGCAAAGGAATTCCCCCCGCCTCTCTTTGAGCAACCGTATATATGGCGTCGTAAACATCAGATAAGGAAATGATGACAAAGTCTAGCCAAGGGATAGAGGTGATAACCACCCACGTGAATGCCGACTTCGATGCCCTGGGATCCATGTTAGCCGCCAAAAAACTGTACCCTGAGGCACTCATCGTGTTCCCTGGCGCCCAGGAGAAAAACCTAAGGAATTTCTTCCTGCACACGAGTTCTTATCTCTTCAACTTTGTACGTTTGAAAGATATCGATTTAGCGACAATCAAGAGGTTGATCTTAGTCGATACGCGGCAGAAAAAACGGATTGGCATCTTCAAAAAGATCCTGGATAGAAGCAATCTGGAAATTCACATCTATGATCATCACCCTTCTTCCCGAGACGATATCACGGGGGACCTTGAGTTCATCCGGGAATACGGCGCCGGCACATCCATGATGACGGAGATTCTGAGGGAACGGGAAATCAAGCTTACCCCTGATGAGGCAACACTTATGTCTCTGGGCATCTATGAAGATACCGGCTCCTTTACCTATTCCTCAACGACGCCGGAAGACCACAGGGCAGCTGCCTGGTTATTTGAGCAAGGTGCGTCGCTCAATACCATATCCGATATGTTGACCAGAGAGCTGAGCGCAGAACAGATATGGCTTTTGAACGATCTTATGACCTCTGCGATCAAGCATACTATCAATGGAGTCGAGGTGGTGATTGCCAAGGTCACAAGCGAAAAGTACATCGGTGATTTTGCCGTCCTGGTTCAAAAGTTCATGGAGATGGAGAACCTCAACGTCATATTCGGCATCGCGCAGATGGAAAACAAGATCTACCTGGTGGCTAGAAGCAGGATCCAGGAGGTCAATGTCGCGGAGATAGCCTTTGAATTTGGAGGCGGGGGACACCCCCAGGCAGCATCAGCAACGATCTCCGATAAGACCCTTATCCAGGCCGAGGAGGAGCTCAAGAGTCTGCTCCTAAGCCGTATAAACTTGGAGAGGCTGGCCAAAGATATCATGACCTCTCCTATTATCCATACTTCCCCGGATGCTGCCATCGGAGAGGCGGCTGAGCTGTTGGCCAACTACAGTATCAATGCCGTGATGGCGGTTGACGGAAAGGGAGCACTCAAGGGATATATCACGAGGACCATGGTAGATCGTGCTCTTTCCTTGGGGCTGGAGAAGAGACCGGTAAAGGAATATATGAACGTGGAGTTCTCCCATGTCGGTCCAGATGCAACCCTGAGCGAGATACGGGATTTGATCATTGACAACAAGATCAAAACCCTCCCGGTATTGAAGGGCCGGCGCCTCATCGGGGTCATTACAAGGACAGATCTATTAACCATTTTGCTTGATAGAACATCCACGCCGGAGTTTTTGTATGACTCGAAGGATATTCCCGGTTTCGTCCGAAAGAAGAATATCGCGAATATCCTAACCGAGAGGTTGCCCGGGGGAATAGTCAGCATACTGAAGGACCTAGGAGAGACAGCAGACGAGATTGATGTCAATGCCTATCTGGTGGGAGGCCTGGTGCGGGATGTCATATTGAAGAGGAAGAACCTGGATGTGGACATCGTCATCGAGGGCAACGGCATTCAATTCGCCAAGTCCTTTGCAGAACATGCCGGCGCCAAGCTGAGGAGTTATCCGCGGTTTGGAACAGCAGTTGTTATTATGCATGACGGCTTTAAGCTTGATATCGCCACCGCTCGGATCGAGCACTACGAATCACCGGCTGCTCCTCCCGAGGTCATGCTGAGCACCTTAAAGAGGGATCTGTTCAGGCGGGACTTTACCATCAATACCTTGGCCGTTCATCTCAATAAGGCACAGTACGGCACCCTTATAGATTATTTCGGCGGCATGCGGGATATAAGGGAGCGCTCAATCCGCGTACTCCATAACCTCAGCTTTGTGGAAGATCCCACGAGGATCCTGAGGGCTATTCGATTTGAGCAGCGGTTCGGGTTTAAGATAGGGAAGCTCACGGAAAGCCTGATTCAGAATGCCATCGATATACACTGCTTTGAGAATCTCTCTGGACAGAGATTTTTCTCGGAACTGCGACTTCTGTTAACGGAGGAAGATCCCATACGGATCATAGAAAGGATGAATGGGCTTCAGCTTCTGAGATATATCTCGCCCGAACTCATGCTCACCGAGGAGCTTAGAGAGATATTGACGAGGATAAGGGACATACTGGTGTGGTTTAACCTGCTTTACCTGGGTGTGTCCTATGAACCATGGAAGGTATACTTCATCGGCTTGATCTCATATTTGAGTGAGACTGCCGTGCATAACCTGGTCGAGCGCATGGAGATCTATGATAAAGAGGTGTTGGACCTGATCTCGGTTCACATGGAGTCGAAAGGCGCCTTGAAGGAGCTTTCCCGGATAAGGGAGCAGGATAATTATTCCACGTATAAGATTCTTTCACCACTCCCTACGGAGATATTGCTTTGCAGTATGGCCAAAGCCAGAGATGAAAGGGTAAAGAAATGGATATCCACCTTTTTCACGAAACTCAGGGGAGTAGAGACATGCCTTAGAGGCAGGGATCTTATCACCATTGGCTTGAAACCCGGACCCCTTTTTAGGGAAATCTTCGAGGAGATCCTGGCAGCAAAACTACAGGGTGAGGTGCTCACCAGGGCGGATGAGATTAAATTCGTGAATAGAAAATTTCGGAGTTTACAGAAGAGCTAATCTCTATTATAGCTGCTCGGATGCGGAGCCTGAAAATCAATGGGCCAGGAATTTTGCAGGGTTCAGGGTTCAGAAAGAAACCCCTCCCCATAGCACTGTTGGGGAATTGATAGATTTACCCTTAAAATCGGGAGGGATGGGCGGACAAGACCTATATTGATGAAAAGGACCTGGAGGCTCTCGACAAGCTGAACCCTGAACCCTGCATTTTTAAACAGAATCACCGTTCTATCAGAAGGGAGTAATACATGGAGAGAAAGAGAATTGTCAGTGGCATGAGGCCGACCGGAAGACTTCATCTTGGACACGTGCATGGCGCCCTGAATAACTGGCGAGCCTTGCAAAAGGATTACCAATGCTTCTATTTCATCGCCGATTGGCATGCCTTAACCAGCGAATATGAACATACGGAGATTATCAGGCAGAGCACCATAGATATCATCATTGACTGGATTACCGTGGGCCTTAGTCCCGAGGAATCGGTATTCTTCGTGCAATCAAGCATAAAAGAGCATGCAGAACTCCACCTGATTTTCTCTATGGTAACCCCTCTTTCCTGGCTCGAGAGGAACCCCACCTACAAGGAGCAGCTCAAAGAGATGGCCCAGAAGGACCTTTATACCTATGGATTCTTGGGGTATCCGGTGCTTCAGGCAGCCGATATACTGATGTATAAGGCTCACGGCGTACCGGTAGGAGAAGATCAAAGCCCCCACGTGGAGTTAACACGGGAGATAGCCCGGCGGTTCAACCACTTCTACGCGGATGTCTTTCCCCTGCCGGAGGTGCTCCTCACCCAGGAGGCCAAAATACTCGGTATAGATAGGAGGAAGATGAGCAAGGGCTACGATAACGCCATATTTATCTCGGACAGTGATGAGGTAGTAGATCGAAAGGTGGGCGTGATGATCACCGATCCACAGAGAGCCAGGAGAACCGATCCTGGTAGGCCCTCGTTCTGCAACGTCTTTGCTTTTCATGAGCTCTATACCGATAAGGAAACCGTAAAAGAGGTAGATGAGGGGTGCCGGAAGGCATCCATAGGGTGTGTGGAATGCAAAGAGATTATGGCATCGAACCTTAACAGGGCCCTGGAACCGATTAGGGAAAAACGAAGGCAATTAGAGGCAGACCCCCATGTCATAGAAGATATTATTGATGAGGGCAATAAAAAGGCGCGTTCCTTTGCACAAACCACTATGGAAGAGGTAAGGGAGGCGGTTAAGATCTAGCGATGACATTTACGGCAAAGCTCGATCTGTTCGAAGGTCCTCTTGAT
>CAYPNL010000360.1:0-3117 GCA_964412045.1 uncultured Desulfobacteraceae bacterium | reverse complement strand
TCGGCGGCTGGCAAAACGCACACCTTATGATGGTATCGGTGGCCGTGGCCTATGATAGCCTGGAGGACCGCTTCTATGCCTTCACCGAGGATCACCTAGAGGAGCTGGTTAGACAGCTGAGCTCCGCTGATCTCGTGATCGGGTTTAATATAAAGCGATTCGATTATGCAGTGCTCCAACCCTATACGCCCGTGGATCTCGGCAAACTGCCCACATTCGATCTCCTCGAGGAAATCTTTACCAGACTTAAATTCCGGATAAGTCTTGATCATCTGGCCACGGAGACCCTCGGGCGGCAAAAGTCCGCAGATGGTTTGAAGGCCTTGGAGTGGTTCAAGGCAGGTGAGATGGATATGCTCACGGAGTACTGCAAAGACGATGTGATCCTTACCAGGGATCTTTTTCTCCACGGCCTTGATAAGGGCTACCTCATATACAAGGACAAGGGGCATAAGGAACGGCTCAGGTTCCCTGTTGACTGGGATCTTGACAGATTGATTCATACGGTAAAAAAAAGTAGCTATTCAGCCACTAATGCACTAAAATACAAAAAATAGAGAATTATCCTTTTAATGCATTTTCGGATAAAAGGGCAAAACTCATATGCGTCCGCCTCGAAATCGAAAATGAAACAGACAGGCCCGAGCTGGCAGATGAGTGATAGGGCTATGCTTCGTGTCTTTGTGTTTTCGTGGCTACCTGAAAGGTTATAAAAAAAGGAGTGCATCATATGTTCGGCCTCGGCACAACGGAACTGATCATCATCGGCGGGATTATCGTACTCATCTTCGGCGCCAAGAGGCTACCTGAGCTAGGCAAGGGCCTGGGAAGCGCAATCAGGGAGTTCAGAAATGTAAAAAAGGAAATAAGTCCTGATAACAAGGAAGAGGAGGCGGATCAAAAGGGAGAAAAGAAGAACAACACCCTTGAGAAAAAGCTGCTTGAAAAGGTTGTCGAAGAGGTCCCCGCGCTGAAAAAAGGCCTAAAGGCAAAAAAGAAGGCGGACAAGATAAAGAAAGTCATATCCTAAAAGATGCCTGGTCCAGGACCTCCATCAACTCTTTGTGCATCGCCCCGTTCGATGCAACAATAGAAGGTGAATCCAGGAAGTAGGGCTTGCCTGACAAATCCGTCACCACGCCTCCCGCCTCCTCTACCAATATCCATCCAGCCGCCGTATCCCAGGGGTTGAGCCTCAGCTCCCAGAACCCATCGAAACGGCCTGCAGCCAGATACGCCAGGTCCAGCGCAGCCGAGCCTTGCCTGCGGATTGCCTGTGCCTTAGGGATCATCTCATTAAAATAGGCCAGGGCGTCCCGGCAATTTTCACGAACATCATAGGGAAATCCCGTGGCCACAAACCCCTCGGCCAGGTGCTTCGTATGAGAGACGTGGATCTTCCCTCCCTGCAAAAAGGCGCCCTCCCCTCTTCCGGCCGCGAAGAGCTCATCGAGCATGGGATTGTAGATCACCCCCAGGATAACCTGGCTCATACTTTGGAGCGCTATGGACACGCAGAACACGGGGAATCCATGGGCATAATTAGTGGTTCCATCAAGGGGATCTATAATCCATCTATACTCGGAGCCCATCGTGATGTTGGTGCCCTCCTCCGCCATAATATTATGGTCCGGAAACAGGTGCTTAAGCCGTGAGGTGATGATCTCTTCTGATCTCCTGTCAGCCTCGGTCACCAGGTTGATCTCACCTTTAAAATCAATCTTATGATCAACCTGGAGCCTCTCCTTGAGAAACGCCCCCGCTTCCCTGGCGATCTCCACGGCGGCTTGCATAAACCTCGTCACGATTTCCTTCTCCTTTTGTCTATGGTATCACAATTGTGCCTCCTCATCCAAGAGGTGGACAGTAGCTAAAACCAATTAATTGTGATATTTAGGATTTTTAGATGTCAGGTGTTTGTCCTAAGATACCGTGAGAAGCGCGGACAGTTCTGAAGAGACCGCGCCGGCTATTCTCAAAGCATGATACCATGAATCCGCCTCTTACACCTCCTGCAATTGATATTATTTACTTCTCCTGGACCGGGTATACTAAAACGGTCGTGAACACAATCGTTCAAACCGTCTCCTCGCGCTATCAGATAAACCTTTTACCTATTGAGCCCCGCTGCAATTTCCCCTATCTCATTTGGCTGCTTCTGTCTTTTTTGCCTGGAATCGGAACGAAAATTATCCCGTTCTCGGCAACCGCGCCC
The DNA here is from genome assembly GCA_964412045.1 of uncultured Desulfobacteraceae bacterium. Lineage (GTDB taxonomy): Bacteria > Desulfobacterota > DSM-4660 > Desulfatiglandales > B25-G16 > B25-G16. The sequence goes on along the minus strand of CAYPNL010000360.1, from coordinate 902 downwards.
GTGGTCATCCTGGGTATGCCTAAGTGGACGATTAATTGCCCGCCCATTACCACGCTTCTTCGCAAAGGGTATTTAAAGGGCAAGACTGTTTTTGTGATCATAACCTACCGCGGCTTTGATGAAAACCGGTATGCTGAGTGTTATAAAAAGAAGATCGACAACGCTTCCGCCACGGTCAGGAGTGTTTTGCTGGTAAAGCGGCGAAAGATTCAGGAGGGGGACTTTTCCGACGTCCGGGAGTGGGCTGCGAAGATCAATGTGTGAATTTTAGCGACATCCTATATTCCCCCTGTCAAGAGAAGATTTCAATAAGCTAAAATAAACTGCCTCTTTAGTCAGCACTGTAGGCATCAGGAAAATAGGCCATCAAAAGATTACCATTCTTCTGTCAACAGAGAATGCCCTGCTTTATGGCATCGCCGAGTTCATGTGTTCTGTGGGTTCCCCCCATGTCCTTGGTCCTGACTTCTTCGGAGGCAAGCACTTTCAATACTGCACCTTGTATGTCCTTGGCTGCCTGTTCTTCTCCCAGGTGCTCCATCATCATTCGAATCGACTCTATGCTGGCAATGGGATTGACAACCGCCTTTCCCGCATACTTCGGGGCTGAACCGTGAATCGGCTCGAACATAGAGGGGTACTTTCTTTCAGGGTTAATATTACCTCCGGCGGCAAATCCCATCCCTCCCTGAAGCATAGCCCCCAGGTCAGTGATAATATCTCCAAAGAGATTAGACGCAACAATGACATCGAAGTGCTCGGGATTCTTGATAAACCACATGGTCATGGCATCCACCAAGGCCGTATCGGTCTTTATATCCGGATATTCTCCTGCCACCCTTTGATACACCGAATCCCAGAAAACCATGGAATAAGTAAGGGCATTGGATTTCGTGCAGTTG
>CAYPNL010000359.1:0-2011 GCA_964412045.1 uncultured Desulfobacteraceae bacterium | reverse complement strand
GGAAGGTGGATAAGATTGGCTAGGACTCGGGGGTGGGGCACCACGTTTCAAGCAGAGATTCAATCCCTGATCCCTACCTCTTTTTTATTACTTCCCTTCCTCATACCCTGTTCCCATAGCCCTTTCGAGCAGAGCCCAGGCGATCTTGTGTTCGCTCAAGGTATTGAAGTAGTTCGATCTGGCATGGGTGAGAAGGGTCTGAGCATCCAGGACATCGGTTGAGGTGGCGACCTGCTGTTTGTAGCGCTCCTCATTCATCCTGAAGTTCTCCTCGGCTTGAATGACGGCTGTTTGCGCCACGTGGATGTTCTTCTCGGCTTCACGCACATTCAGGTAAGCATCCTTGACCTGGAGCTGGATCGAATCCTTGAGCTCCGTGAACAGGTATTTCACCCGTGCCGCCTGTGCCCTGGCTGCTGATACATCGTTCTTGCTCTTCCCCCATTCCCAAAAGACCCACTCCGCCTTTACAGCCAGGGCCCAGATATCGGCGTCTTCACCCGGAGCTGCTCCCAGCAGGGGTTCGTCGCTTTCCCTGCTATAGGTTCCAGCCAAGGCAACCGTCGGGTAGTAGGCGCTCTTGGTCAATGCCACCACTTTCTCTGCAGCAAGGATATTCAAGGACACTTCTTTGATCTCGGTCCTCGAGAGCTCGGCCTTCTCCAGACATTGCTCAAGACTCAGAGGCATAGCTCGGTACTCGGGTATGTCCTCGATGGTTACCTCTGAATCAATCCCCCTCCGCAACAGCTTGTTAAAGAGGGATTTCGCAAGTTCTACGGCATTTTCCGCCTTGATGAGGTTCTGCCTTGCCTGGGCCATCTCAACCTCTGTCTGGAGGAGCTCGTTCTTGGCGATGATCCCCTCGTCGTAGAAGGCCTGCGCTACCCGCAGGTGGGCCTCCAATTGCTCAACCGCCTGGACAGCCACCTTCTCGAGCTTCTCTGCCTTGAGGATCCCGAAATAGGCCCCTTTGACATCCACGACCAGGTCATGGATAGCGGTCTCTTTCCGGATCGTGGCGGTATCAACACCCAGGGAAGCCAACTGGCGCAGTGTCCTCAGCCTCCAACCGGTGAACAGGGGTTGGGTGGCGGTAACGTTCCATTCGTACGTATTGGCATCGAGAGGAGAGACCTGCTTCGGGGTAAAGGTGCTCGGTGGGGTATACACATAGGTCGTATACCTGGCATCGTTCACCGTGCCCGTATCGATCCTCCTATAGGAGTAGCCGGTGCTCAGCTTCGGATAGAAATCCGCCCGTGCCGAACGCTCTTCAAATTCCTTGGCCCGTATCTCTTCCTCTGCTGATCGAAGCGCTAAGCTCCGCTCTAGGGCGATCGTGATACTCTCTTCCAGGGTGAGGATATCAGAGGCGGCAGCAGAGAGGACTGCCGACACAAGGAAAAGGATTGTTGCCGAGATGACAGCGATTGTTTTCATCATTCTCCCTTCATTGTTGATGGGTTCGTAAAAAGTTGGTTTTTCGATTTTTCCGTCATTCCGGCCTGCCTCTGCTTCGTACCCAGACAGGCGAACCCAAGATCAGAGCCTGTCCTGGACTTGATCCAGGATCCGGGGCAGGCGCCGGAATCCGGTTTTTGCAATACAGAGAGTGCATGAGAGATACTACGTTCAAAAATCTGCGCATTGATGTCAAGAGAAAACTGAATAATCACCAGATAGTTTCAAAGGGCTAACGTGTTATGGTTTTTCTTTGCTCTTGATTTTGGAGCCACGTTGGCCTATAAAAGATTATCTTTTGTAACTGCTCAGGTAGCCACAAAGGCGCCAAGACCCGCCTGCCTCGCCTGCGAGAGAGCAATGGCGGGCAGGCACAAAGGATACATATGATTTTATGTAACAATTTAGCTCTTTGAAACGACCTGGTGCATGGGCATAGGGATGTCTGTTTTCTCATCATACCCTTGAACAGGGGGCATCAGCGTGCCGCTTCAAACCATGCGCACAAGCACCTGGTCATTGTCTTCTAGGGTCTTTGTCCGTGTGC
>CAYPNL010000358.1:0-6825 GCA_964412045.1 uncultured Desulfobacteraceae bacterium | reverse complement strand
CTATCAAAGCTGCTGATCCTGAAGCTGATGTCTCCGCCCTGGAAACAGAAATAGATGCCCGTGTAGCTAAATTATATGGACTGACCGAAGAAGAGTACTCATTAATTTTATCCGAAACCGACACCCCTGCTCATTTCCGAACGGCAGCGCTGAATGCTTATCACGATTTGGCATAAATAGGGAGTTCGGTAAAGAAGATGCTATTTTTTAAAGGCAGCATTTGATAGAGGTAAGGTATAATCATAATCAAATATGAGGGGGCATTACAATGCTGACTCGCTTTAAAGTCAATGGATTTAAGAATTTAATGGATGTAGATGTCCGCTTTGGCCCTTTTACATGTGTGGCTGGTGTTAACGGGGTGGGCAAATCGAACCTTTTTGATGCCATTCGTTTTCTTAGCTTACTAGCAAGCAAAACCCTTATAGAAGCAGCATTATCAGTAAGGGCCGAGGGTGGCAGCGCATCCGACCTGCGCAACCTCTTTCACCGCGTCGGCGATCATTACGAGGACCGTATGTCCTTTGAGGCTGAAATGATCGTCCCCAAAAAAGCCGTAGATGATTTGGGGCAAACGGGCGAAGCGAGCACCACTATTTTACGCTACTTACTTGAATTAGGGTATCGTCAGGATGCCCGTAACGCATCATCTATCGGCTCTCTTGAGATTATCAAAGAAGAGCTTTCATATATCAAGAAAACAGAAGCCCGAAAACATTTGCTCTTTCACCATAGTCCAAAATGGCGAGATACGGTGGTTGTCGGCGTCCGGCGATCACTATTGATATCTACGGAGGAACATGGTGAGGAACGTATCATTAAACTTCATCAAGATCGTCGCAGCAAAGGCCGCGGCGGTGGCCGAACTTTAGGTCGATCTGCAGTGAATCTCCCGCGTACGGTTCTTTCTATAGCAAATGCTGCTGAAAGCCCAACTGTTCTTTGTGCGAAACGGGAAATGGAATCCTGGCAAATTTTACAGCTTGAGCCGTCCGCACTGCGTAAACCCGACGAGATTAATGCCCCATCCCATCTTTCCATTAATGGGGCTCATCTTCCTGCAAACCTCTATCGTTTGGCACAATCCGAGGCCCCGGTTCCGAATAAAGAGACGGTGATCGATCCCGATTTTATCTATAGCAAGGTAGCCAACCGCTTGGCCACACTCATCGGTGATGTACGTGAAGTTTGGGTGGACCGAGACGACAAGAGGGAAATATTGACCCTTCAGATAACAGGAACGGATGGAACAAATTACCCTGCTCGATCCTTGCCTGACGGGACTTTACGCTTTCTGGCCCTGTCTGTTCTCGAATTGGATATCACAGTCCAGGGACTGATTTGTCTCGAAGAACCGGAAAACGGGATACACCCCGAACGCATTCCGGCCATGCTACACCTTCTTCAGGATATAGCAACAGATGCTGATGAGCAGGTGGACGAAACCAACCCTTTACGACAGGTGATTGTCAATACACATTCTCCAGCGGTAGTAAGTGAAGTGCCGGACAACAGCCTCCTGCTAGCTGAAATAAGAGAAGATATGAGAGGCGGTCATAGATTTAATAAGGTCAGTTTCAGTTGCCTCTCGGATACCTGGCGAACTAAAGCCCCAGAAAGGCCCTCTATTGTCTCAAAAGGAAAACTTATGGCTTATCTTAATCCCGCTTCACCTTTACAAACTACAGAGGTCCGACGTCCACGGCGTGTCATCGACCGCGATGACCTCCAGATGATGATTCCTTTTGGGAGGGGATTTGATGGATGAAATTCGCTACACCCTGGTTGCCAATGGCTCTTCAGATCGCGCCTTGCTCCCAATGACTTCCGGGACATTCTTGAATTCGTTGAATAACTTACATGTCAAAGCAATACAGGTATGATAGGAGTGAGGGGCGGTATGCTCAGGGAGAACTCCCGCTCGGATTGCACCCTGCCATATCCGGAGCACACGGGACAGAAGAAGTCTTCCCAGAATCCTGTTCGACCGCACCGAGGGCAGGGTTCGATTACGGGAACCGTAATCGGAAACAGGCCTCCCTCAGCTGCCTCCCGTGGGGAGAGGATCGCCTCGAAGTAGAGATCCTTGTCCCTGATCCTCCCTTTGTCGATTTCAAAGAAGCCGGGGAGAAACCCCTCGAAGAATTCATCGGCACGGGAAAAGAGACGCTCCATATCGTCAAACGGCGATCTCCTGCGTTCAATGATCTCGGGAACCCGTGAGATCCGTATCTCCGATCCTCTCCGGGCGAGTTCTTGGTCGTATCTCTTGCGTCTTTCCTCGTCGCCCAAGGTCTCATAGGCCTCCCGAATCTCCCTGAACTTCTCCGTGCTTTCCTTTGAGCGGGCGATATCCGGATGGTATTGCTTGGCTACTCTCCGGTAGGCCTTTTTGATCTTCTCGATATCGGCGCCTCTGCTGATGCCCAAAACGATATAGTAGTCCTTCGGCATTGTAATGCTCGTTTACTAAGGACAGTATTTCATACATACCCTAACGTTTTAAAATCCCTCCCAACCTCCCTTTTATGAAAGGGAGAAGAGGAATTCCCCCTTTAATAAAGGCGGTAAGGGGGATTTTTTTAAGGAATTATATTTAGACCCAGTTTGCAGGATACGTCCCTGCCTGCGCTGCAAGCGTCGCGGCAGGCAGGACCCTATTTGCGAATATGTGTACTGAGGGCTTGAGCCGCATCCCTCATGATCTCAGAGATGCGGCCCGACCCCTTGGTTTCTATGTCGTTTTAGATTTCGGTGAGCATACCGTGTCAAACAACCCCTACCCAGTTTTAACCGGGATGGTGCGGGGCGCTACTGCCTCGACTTTGGGAAGGGTCAACCGCAGGACCCCGTCTTTGAGCGAAGCATCGATCTTGGATTGGTCAATCGCATCGGAGAGGGTAAACTGCCGGTAGTAGTTCCCGGTGCGATACTCCCGCAGAATCTCTTCTTCCCGTTCCCCCTCCGGCGATTCCACCTCACCGGTGAGGGTGAGGGTATTTTCCCGAAGGTCAATGGCGAGATCCTTTGCCTTAACCCCCGGCATATCCGCGAGCACGGTGATCTGCTCATCCGTCTCAAAGATATCCATTGCCGGGGTAAAGGTAGGCCCCGGCCTTGTCTGCTCGGCAGGGATGCTCAGCTCTGCCTTCTCCTTTACCTTCAACTCCTTTTTTTCCTTCTCAGCCATGTTTCTCTGCCTCCTTTCAATGGGATTCATGTTCTCATGAGGTTTTGACAGCAATCTGCTTTGGTTTGGCCGCCTCTGCCTTGGGGAGCACCACGGTCAGGACCCCGTCCGCGCAGCGGGCTTCTACCTGGGAGGCGTCTACCGGGGAGGGGAGGCCGACAACCCGGCTGAACTTCCCTGCCTCGCGTTCACGCCTGTGGTAGCGAGCTGTCTCGTTTTCAGCCGGTATGGTTCGCTCCCCGGCAACCGTGAGGCTATTACCAGCGATAGAGATGTCCAGCTCATCGGCCTTGATCCCGGGAAGCTCCGCGCGCACGTAGTAGTTGTCGGGATCTTCGGTTACGTTCATGAGCGGGAACACCCCTGCCAGAGGCTCCCTGAACAAGGGCCCTGTCAAGGCCTCGGAGAGCCTGTCCATCTCCCTGCGCATCCTGTCGAGCTCCCCAAAGGGGCTTCTCCATTCCCATGCGGGCAATCCGCCAATCCTTCGTATGATCATCGCTTGTACCTCCTTTCTCATGGTTGTGTGTTTCTTTTCTTGCTGCTCGAGCTGGCTTGGATGTGCTCATCTCCGGGTGTGTGCCTGCGAGTGTGCGGGCTTCCCATGGGAGGATCCTCCTGTGTTTGACATGAAAAGACCGCCCAAAGGATGCAAGGAATTGCGGGGGATTGACGCCGGGAAGGCTTTTCTCGCTCCATAAGGCTTGAGCAAAGAAGAGCCCGTGAAAAGCACGCGCGAGAATGGTTTCGGTGTACAGCAGATACTGCGTCATCGATAGGGTACTTGTTTCCATCCTCAAGCGCATATCCAATCACTCCCTTACCTCCCGAAAGGAACATCACACTTCGAGGAAAAAAACACTATCCAACAAATTGGCTCGATACTGGCTCGAGCGCCATATCATATGTCCTGAAAAATAATCATACTTGTGGCCTTGTCAAGGGCGAGAGAATAGTGGGCAAGGTCGGGAACAGGCCAAAGGCTCAAGGCGTAAGCACAAGGCATAAGGCCGTGCACCATGCGCCTTTTGCCCTAAGCCAAATGACTAAACCAATGCGGATCATGTCGTAATCCAGGGAGTGCATGCCTATGCACCAGGTAGTTTCATAGAATCTAAAGTGTTACCTAAATTTTTATTTCCCTTCGCCGCTTCTTCCTCTGGACCAGGCATATTCGGATGGCTATGATGATAAGCGGAACACCGAGAAATACTCCATCGTCAAGCCTTCCTAGGGAAAAATCCGGCATGAAGTAGTAGGTAATGCCCCCGAGCAGCAGGCTCGTCCGAAGCGATCTCGAATATCCCATAAAGGTGAAGATCCTGATGAGGGTCATAAAGCAGAAAAACCAAAAGAAAAACAAGAGCAGGTCCGCAACCAGGCGGTATCGAGGGGAAATCAGATCGGAGATAGTCCCTATTACCCGCTCATAGATGGATTTTTCCTTCTTGAAGCGAATCTGTATGACCTCCCCGATCGTGATCCTCTCATCCAGATAGGTGCCGGCAGGGATAAGGAAGTCAAGGGTGAAGGCCGAATCCTTCTGGTGCAGAGCTTCATTGGTGGGCGCGAACGGGAGCTTGAGGATATGCCGGGCATAGAGATATCCACCCAGACAAAGAGAGACAAGAAGAACAAGCAGTACTATTTGGAACGTAACCCTGCGCATTGCGTAAATTGAACCTCCTGATCATGTCTGGAGCGGATCGCACCAAGTATTACTATAAAGCAAGAAATACAAATGAACCGTATTAAAAGAATAACCTCCCTTCGTCACTTCCTGTGCCGCTTGTTATCCGGCTTTCAGAAAGAGCTCTTTCAGGATGATTTAAAGCCACCGTTTCCTCCTGAAATACAACACCATCACAAGGGCTATGATTCCCATCAGGATCAAGGCAGCGGCGTAGCCCCAATGCCACTCCAGCTCAGGGATATACTTGAAGTTCATGCCGTAGACGCCCGCGACAAAGGTCAGGGGGATAAATATGGTGGCAATGATAGTGAGTACCTTCATCACCTCATTCATCCTGCTGCTTATGCTGGAAAGATACACATCGAGCATCCCTGAGACCATATCCCTGAATGTCTCTATGGTATCGATTACCTGAATGGTGTGGTCGTATACGTCTCTCAAATATATCCCGGTGGACTCATGGATCAGGGCTGATTCTCCCCTCTCAAGACTGATGACCGCCTCACGCAATGGCCAGACAGATCTTCGTAAGAATATCAGCTCCCTCTTCAGGGTGTGGATCGTCTGGAGTGTTTCGGGTGTGGGGTTGCTTACGAGTTCCTCCTCCAGGCCCTCTATATCTTCCCCCAATTTCTCTAACACAATGAAATAGTGATCGACGATAGTATCTATTAGGGTATATGCTAAAAAATCTGTCTTCATTTTCCGAATACGGCCCTTTGCCTTTCTTAATCGCTCTCTGATGGGGTTAAACACATCCCGCTCTCTCTCCTGGAGGGAGATCACAAAGTTTGAGCCGAGGATAAGGCTCACCTGTTCCGACGTTATTTCAGCATTTTCCCCATCATAATAAATCATCTTTACTATGAAAAAAATGTAATCATCATAGTCCTCCAGTTTCGGACGTTGGCCTGTATTCACGATGTCTTCCAGGACAAGCGGGTGAATGTTAAAATGGCTCCCGATTTTTTCTATAATCTCCAACTCGTGGATGCCGTCTATGTTTATCCAGGTGACCGTGGGCGTGTCCTTGAAGGGGAAACACTCCTCAATCGTTTCCACCTCTTTTTCTTGAAAATGCGTTTCGTCATAGTCGATGACGGTAGTCTTGACCTTTTCGGTTCTCTTTTCCCCGATATGGACAAGGGTTCCAGGCGGAAGTCCGGCCTTGTTTGAGGCCCTCTTGAATAATTTGCGCATAACGTATCACCTCCTGTTCTGATCGTTTCATTTCATTGAGACAGATGAAAGGATCATTTCAGCTTCTTTCATCCGGCCCTGGATACGTCGGCTCACTTGCGATGGTAAGGGTAAGCAGCCTTCGATCATGGGTTAGTCTTCTACCATACCATAGGGGTCTGTAGAGCTTCTGCCCTTTGTGCCTTACCTTTTGATGACCAGGACAGGATTTCTGGAATTCCGTATGACCTTCTCTGATACGGAGCCGAGAACCATCTCCTGAAGGTTGGTCTTCCCATGGGAACCGATGACAATGGCGGAAACCTTTTCTTCTCCCTCGACTTTGAGTATCTCCTTTAAGGGGACCCCGGTCTCTATTCTCAGCTTTACCTCTAAACCGACTTGCCTCAATTTCTCCTCTATCTTTTCCCCCTCTTCCCTTGCTTCTTTTTCTATCGCCCCGATAATCTCTACGGCGCTGCCTGCCCCATAGCGGTAAACGGCATCGATCCCCTTCTCATCAATCACATGGAGGATCACGATCTCTTTGGCCCCAGCGTCTTTTAGCTGCACAAGATAGTCAATGGCCTTATTTGACGCATCAGAAAAATCGGTTGGATACAATATCTTCTTGAACATGCTGACCTCCTTTTCCTTCTTCTTTGTGCCCTTCACGAAACTCAAATCCCCATTAATATCAATGAGTTATAAAAGGGCAACATTACCGATTTCCTCCTATCAAATTCCTTATTAATATCAATAA
>CAYPNL010000357.1:0-6360 GCA_964412045.1 uncultured Desulfobacteraceae bacterium | reverse complement strand
GACAATATAGCTGTACTCCTCTATACCTCGGGCACTACAGGTCTCCCAAAGGGCTCGATGGTCACCTATAATAACCTCTTGTCAATCTTCAAAGGATGGGATGAGGCATTACCATGGAGAGAGGAAGATGAAAATCTCTCTTTCTTGCCTCCAGCATGGATTGGGGAACAGATCTTTACGGTAGCCCCAAACCTGTTAAAGGGTATCGTGGTTAATTTCATAGAGAAGGCAGAGACGATACAATCCGACCTTCGTGAGGTGGGGCCGAAGGTCATTCTCTTTGGGGCGAGGCAATGGGAGATGGTTTGTTCCGAGATCCAATCCAAGATGATAGATTCACCCTGGTGGAAAAAGTCCGTGTATCACCTGTTTTTGCCTGTAGGATATAGGGTTGCTAGATTTCAGGAGAACGGTCAAGCGATTCCCTGGTACTGGAAGGTATTGAGGTTTATCTCATACTGGTGTGTTTTCAGGGCATTGCAGGATAAAATCGGTTTAAGGAAAACGAGAACTCCGATTACAGCCGGAGCAGCGTTAAGCCCGGACAACCTTAAACTCTTACGAGCAATTGGGGTCCCCATTTCTCAGGGATATGGGGCCACCGAGGTCTCAGGACTCGATACTGTTCAGATGCAAAAAGATTATTACAGGCCTGAGGGATCAGGAGAGCCGTTCCCCGGCGTTGAGATCAGAGTTACGGACGAGGGTGAGATTCTGCTCGGTGGAGTTGGTTTAGTTAAGGGGTATTATAAAATGCCGGATGAAAGCAAAAAGGCATTTTATTCAGGCTACTTTCACACAGGCGACGGCGGTTACCTTGATGATAAGGGAGAGTTGTATATCGTTGACCGGGTAAAAGACATGCAGACCCTTAAGAATGGAGATAAATTTTCACCTACCTATATCGAAGGGAGACTGAAATTTAGCCCTTATATCAAGGATTGCATGGTTGTCGGCAACAACAGGGATAGCGTTGTAGCTATCATTAATGTGGATTACGAGAATACCGGAAGGTGGGCCGAACGGAATCACGTGGCATACACATCTCATCAGGATCTTTCGCAGAAAAAAGAGGTACGAGAATTGTTGGGGGATTTCGTCGGTAAGGTAAATGGTGTCTTACCTGAAAAGCAGAGGGTAACCAGGTTTGTGGTTCTCCATAAAGATTTTGACCCGGATGAGGCCGAGCTTACGAGGACTAGGAAGCTCAGAAGGGATTTCATGGAAAAAAGATATGATAAACTTTTACAGGGATTATATAATGGAGAAGACAAGATTGAGATGGAAACCACTGTTACGTACAGGGATGGAAGACAGGCGAGCTGGAACATCGATATATTTGTCCAGAACTTAGCAGGATAAAGAGATGGCAGTTGATATCAGGAATGTAGCAAAAAAAAGGGACCAAAGATATAGCTACGGCTTGACTTTGTTAAGAGATTGCATAGAGCACGACAGGGATCTTCCCCGCGAGGAAGATATGTTTAAGAAGGTTATCCTAAGAGTGGAAGATATAACGATAAGTTTCGGTGGGTTAACCGCTTTAAGTGATGTAAATCTTGAGCTTAAGGAAGGCGAGCTGCTGGCCATCATTGGGCCGAATGGCGCTGGAAAAACAACCCTTTTAAATGTTATCAGTGGATTTTACAGGGCTCAAAAAGGAAATATCCACTTCCAGGACACAAGGATAACCCATTATTCCTCCCACAGGATAGCAGCAATGGGTATATGCCGAACCTTTCAAAATATAGCTCTTTACACAGGATTATCCGTCATCGATAACATCATTGCTGGACGGCATCCCCATATTACATACAATTTTGTAAATGGGATGCTCTATTTCCCGTGGGCACGCAGGGAAGAGGCCAGACAGCGGGCAATCGCCGAAGACATTGTGGATTTTTTGGAGATGGAACATGTGAGAAACACGACCGTGGGAACCCTTTCATACGGACTGAGAAAAAGGGCGGAGCTTGGAAGGGCTCTTGCCCTTGAGCCAAGGATATTGCTTTTGGATGAGCCTATGGCTGGAATGAATCTCGACGAAAAGGAGGATATAGCCCGGTTTATCATTGATATCCACGAATTTCTAAGGATACCTATCGTAATGATTGAACATGATATGGGTGTGGTAATGGATATTGCTGACAGGATTGCTGTGCTTGATTTTGGCGTGAAGATTGGGGATGGTACGCCTGAAGAGATAAGCAAAAACCCAAAGGTAGTTTCTGCTTACTTAGGCCTGACAGGAGAATGACAGCATGGAAGACTTCTTAAAAAGTATAATGCTTGGACTTGCATCCGGAGGAATCTATGCCCTTGTTGCCGTGAGTTATGTAATTATCTATAAGGCTACCCGCATATTCGCCTTTTCTCAGGCGGGCATGTTGGTTATAGGGTCATATACCATGTGGCAGTGCCTGATAGTGTGGAACTTGCCTATCTGGCTGAGCATTTTGATCAGTTTAGCTATCGGAGCAGCCATCGCTCTCATCATCGAAAGAGCCTGCATGAGGCCTCTGATTGGACAACCTATTTTGGCGCCCATTGTGGTTACCTTAGGTGTGATGCTCTTTTTCAGGGGAATAGCCCTTCTCTTCTGGCACGGCGAGGTAGAGGGTTATGCAGAGTCTTTTCTGCCCCTCGGATCATGGAATATAGGTTTTCTCAACCTGCCCAAGATTCAGGTCTATGGCTTTATCATCTGTATGATTGTAATAGGCGTCCTGATTTCATTCTATAAATATACACGCACTGGCTTAGGAATGAGGGTTGTGCATGAAGATCATCTCGTTGCTCAAAACCTCGGTATCAATGTAAAGCGTATCTTTAAGTATAGCTGGATTTTTTCGTGCTCGGTGGCTGTTATTGGAGGCATGCTATTAGGAAACATCCAGGGTGTTGGCGTTGATCTCGATCATAATGGACTGGTTGCCATTGCAGCAGTACTTTTCGGGGGCTTGGAATCTTTCGGCGGAGCGGTTATTGCAGGACTTCTCATCGGCATTGTTCAGATCTTTGCGATCCAATATCTCGGCGCTTTATTGCCGGGGGAGATCACCATGTTGGTTCCCTTTGTCTTTTTGCTCTTAATACTTCTTATCAAACCTTATGGTCTTTTCGGCCTGGTTAGAATTGAGAGGTTGTAGGATATGGCTATTAATGTAGATAGACCATGCGGTACCTTTGACAGGAATTATTATCAGGCTATGGAGATCTTTAGAACGCCTTTGAGAAAGTTCTTGATGATAGCCTTTATTGTTGTACTGTATGCGCTCGCTTTTTTTGTAGATGATTATATCATATCCATTCTGATTGTGTTCTGTGCATTCAGCGTCGGCATGACCGGCCTTCAGATTATTACCGGTTACGCCGGGCAGATATCCCTCGGGCATGCCGCATTTATGGGTGTCGGCATGTATACCGTGGCCATTTTCCAAGAACATCTCGGTTTTAATTTTTGGATGGCCCTTCCTTTAGCCGGGTTATTCCCCATGATCATCGGTATGATATTCGGGATACCAGCAGTGAGGATAAAGGGACTGTATCTTGCGTTTGCATCATTGGCAGCTCATTTTGTGATTGTCTATACCATCAACAACTGGAGATCGGTGACGAATGGTACAGACGGCATGTATTTGCACAGACCGGAACCCTTGCTCGGCATAGATTTTATGGTGGATAAACATTACTATATCTTGGTGCTGACAGTAACCATAGTCATGATCTATTTCGCCAAGAATCTGACCAGGACAAAGCTTGGGCGCTCCTTTGTTGCTGTCCGTGATAATGATATTGCCGCTGAAGTAATGGGCATCAACATCGCAGCTACAAAGGTACTTGCCTTCGGCATCGGTTGTTTCTATGCCGGTATAGCCGGCGCCATAGGTGGGGGATATTATGAATATGTCAATGTAGAGTGGTTTACGCTCACGGATTCTATCTGGTATCTGGGGTTTCTTGTGGTAGGGGGGCTTGGCAGTATCTTCGGCGCCATTGCGGGCGCTGTCGTATGGAAAACCCTTGACGAATTGTCTACATTAGTAACACCGCTTACCGAGGTCCTTTTGGGTGGAATGGCCTTTTATGCCTCAGCAGCCTTTTCTTTGGTCATTTATGCCCTCATTGTAATAGCGGTGCTGGTGCTCGAACCGAGAGGGATAAACCACCGCTGGCAGATTATTAAGAGGTCTTATAGGCTGCATCCTTTTCCGTATTAGGCGTGGATTATTGAATTAACCTATAAATGGTAATCAAGAGAAAGGGGGGAACTGAGGATTAGAATCAGAGGGAGAACAGTTCTTGTAACAAACAAATTAAAGGAGGTATGACGATGAAAAAAAGCATGATTGGTCTTATGATAGGCATCCTTGTTTCACTGAGTCTCCTTTTTATGCCAACCTTTTCATCTCCTGCGCTCGCTGCAAAACCAACCGTTACGATTCACAACATAACAGACCTTACCGGAGCCTACGCACCTATTGCAATCCCCAGCGAGAAAGGCGGCAAGGACTATCTCTCGTGGGTAGCTGAGAAGGGTGGTCTTGATGTAGACGGGGATGGGAAGGGTGATGTTGAGGTGATATACAAGTGGGCGGAGTTCGGCAATATTGATGCCAGATTTATGTCTGCGTATAAGCGTTTCCGCATTCAAAAACCCAGGCCTACCATCATAGAGATGTGGTCTTCCCCCAATCAGGAGATGATGAAGCCCGTGTTGGAGAGAGATAAAATAAACTGCTACGGTATTGGTTTTAGTGATCCACAGCTCTATCCCCCTGCATGGAACTACATGGACTGCTGGAGCTATGGTGAGTCTGCAGCAGGCGCCATTGAGTACTATATCGATAATATCTGGCCGAAGCGGGGACCGGGAGCAAAGGCCAAGGTTGCTCATCTTACCTGGGATTCCGCCTATGGTCGTGCTGCGAATGAACCTACCACACGGCATGGAAATAAGACCGGTAAATATGAGGTCGTAGCGGAAAGATTCTGCAGCCTTTTACCTACTGACCCGGAGGTTATGGCCTACCTTTCAGACTTCGAAAAAAATGGCGTTGATATCATATGGTCAAACAGCATTGTTCATACCCCTGCGGTCATTCAAAAAGGTCTTTACAAGCTCGGCTTAACCAAAAAAATGGTGCTCATGGCAAATCTGTGGGCCCCTGCGGATCAATTGCTCAAGATTGTCGGCCCTGAAGCTGCTGAGGGGTACCTGTGTGCGCAACCGGTCTATATCCCTGCTGCGGAGCCCGATGCACCGGGGGTTAAATTTGCCAATATGCTGAATGATACGTATCGCCAGGAAAAAGATATGCCCAATATCCAGTATATGCGGGGCATTCGGATGAAGGCAAACATGCTTGAGGCAGTCCGCAGAGCGTTGGTGGGAATTATGAAGCGGGATAAGGTTGATCTGGCCGCAGCATGCAAAAAAATAACAGGGGCCGAGGTAAAGGAGTTTGGTCTTCAGACACTTGCCGGCTACACCGCAATGGATACCACTACCAAATATAACAGCGCACCTGCAGGGAAGGATGACCGAAGATTGGCAAACCACGATCGTTTAATCGGGATAAAGGATGGAAAGGTCACCGTGCTCTCACCCTGGTATCAGGTGCCAAGGCTGGTTCCCGATGATATGATAGCAAAGGGATTCTTTAAAGATGAGGCCATTAACATTAACTATATTGTCAAAGGGAAGTAAAAGGCATCAGACACCTTAATCCTCCACATAGTTCACCCCAGACCCAGAGCTGTGAAGCCTTGGTCTGGGAAATTCTTTTATAGTATTTTTTTAACGGTTGAGGTACGTTTACCGATATTTGTTTAGAGGAGCCTCACATGCTGGAGCTTGAGAATGTTGAAGTCAAATACCTTAATACCATTCTCGTTCTGAAGGGTGTCAATCTTGCATTGGAGGATGGTTCACTTGCCTGTCTATTAGGTGCAAATGGCGCTGGTAAAAGCACTACCCTGAAAGCCATATCAGGACTTCTTCGCACTGAAGAGGGGGCAGTGACCGATGGAGTTATTCGTTATAATGGAATAACCATTCATAACAGGTGGCCGGAAGATATTGCCGCCCTGGGAATTCTCCAGGTGGTTGAGGGAAGGCATATGGCGGAGCACCTTACCGTTGAAGAAAATCTTCGTGCCGGCGGATTGATCTTTAAGGGGCCAAGGAGTCAGATGGCCAAGGATCTTGAAATAGTCTATTCGTACTTTCCCAGGCTCAAATCCCTGAAAAATCGAACAGCAGGGTATTGTTCCGGCGGTGAGCAGCAGATGATGGTTATGGGCAGATCCTTGATGGGCCATCCCCAGGTAGTTCTTTTGGATGAACCTTCGTTGGGC
>CAYPNL010000356.1:0-3189 GCA_964412045.1 uncultured Desulfobacteraceae bacterium | reverse complement strand
GCATACAGTATAGTAGCGGCAACCCTGGCAGCATCCGCGACAGCATAGGGGGCCATAGGGTCAGTAGTTCTGCCTACAACAACAACGAGGGAATCACCGGTTATACCTGCATTGCCGATGGTAGTAAAAAGTGCTCTGTCTTCCGGAACTTCCATCCAAGGAAATTCTTCACAAAAGAGGTTAAGATACCAGTTGCCAAGACCGGGGACATTTATCGCGCCGGGGATATGCCCTTTTGAATATTCGTCCGGTGCCCTGACATCAAGTATGAGCAGATTCGGGAAAGCTCTATTATCCGATAACCACAGAGTGGAAACAATAGGGTCAATCATAGATCGGGTTGGTGGAGTTGTTGGAGTTTTAAGGGTTGTTGTGGTGCAAGCAACAAACAAAGGCAATACCATGAGTGCTAAAACTATCACGCCAAACACTACTTTCTTTTCCATTTGCTTTTCCTCCTTTCAAAGGCTTTTACAAAGTGGATTAAGTTTTGTTCTCATAAACATTAAATATCTCATCCCTCCTTTCCGGTATGTTATCGCAGATGGCGCCATAGTTGAAGTTATGAGGCGGGCCATTTTATCCGCCGTGAATAGCCTGCAAAATGTTCACAGGGGCTCCGCACCTCATGGCATCGTCCTCTTTTAATATTCGACCTTCCATGGCAACCACTGCCCTTTGGGATTCCGAGATTTCCAGACGGTCAAGCAGGCCTTTGACCGTTGTTCCTTCCGGGATTTCAACCTCAATACCCTCTGAATCCCTGTAACCTGGGAACTGTCTGCTCAATGTCCCGTATACTTTGACACGCATCTTCATCTTCGACTTCCATCAAAAATCAAAGACGCTGTCAATCTCTTCGTCAGTGATAGAAAAGACGGTGTTATGGGGAGGCAGGGGCTCCTCATAGTAAAACCTGGGGAGTCGGTCATCTTCTTTCGTAAACCCTGCCTTTCTGTTGAATTCTTTCTCCGCCTTCAGCACCGTAATGCCCATTGCTCCGGGGAAGTCGTCCGGTCCGAACCGGGTGCCTAATTTGGCATTGAGCACCTTTAAGAACACTTGGCCGGTTTCGGGGGTCAGCAGGGCCACGCTGGCCATAAAGCAGAGCCCCATGACGTCGAAAGCAGCCATGGCTGTTTGCAGGAATCTGGAGGCCTCAACCTGCCCCTCCGGTTTCAGGGGATCGAGTTGTTGCGCTAAATACAGACCGACCAGGTTTCCCGCTGTGTGATCGGCTCCCATGGGGGTGGTGGCAAACGTAACGCCGTTGCCCAGCATGGCCCTCGGATCATAGGCGGCAACACTCTGCTTTTTGACTACAGGGACCCTCGGGTTGTTGAAATGCTCGCCTACGGCGGCAGGACCGTTTCCAAGGATCCTGCCGAATGCGGAGCCCTTGCCGGCCTCTTCTACCATCTCCATGGCAGCCTTGCCGTCCCCGAACTTTTTGTACCCAGCATCCATGGCAACGGCAATAGCAACTCCGGTGCTCATGGTATCAAGGCCGATGTCATCGCATAAGAAATCCAGCCGGGCAATGGTATCGAGGTCGACAATTCCGGTCATGCCGCCCATGGACCAGATGGTCTCATATTCCAGGGAACCGGTCACATAATTGCCCTGTTCATCTACAAATATATTGGAGCAATGCACGACGCACTGGGTGCAGCCCATATGTGTTGTATCCCCGCCGCGTTTTTTGATGAGTTCGGCCATGGCCTCACCGCTAATCTTCTCCCAACCATCCAAGACGCCCTTCCTGGCGTTGTAACTCGGAAATGCGCCCATGGAATTGACGGGCGCCACAAGCCCTGCAGTACCCAAAGGGGCCATCATGTGGACATTGACGAATTCCTCCTTGATGATTTTTGCCAGGGCCTTGGCAGCTTCATTAAAGGCCTCCGGATCGGCAAGGGGATCGGGATCGTTTCCACCCTGATCTACCACTACAGCCTTAAGCCCTTTGGCACCCATAACGGCGCCTAGGCCGCCTCTGGCTGCAGCATGGCACGGATAACCGTCCACGTCTGATGATTGAATAGAGGCTAAGGGCATTCTATACTCACCGGCTGGACCAATGCAGAGCACAGAAGATTTCTCGCCGTAACCGTCAAGGATCTTTCTCACGGATTGGTAGGTTCGCATTCCCTTGTACTCCTGGGCCGAAATAAGGTTTGCCTTTCCCTCTTTGTCGATCCTGAGAATGTTGAGATCACCTTCCCGGGCTTGCCCTTCGATGATTATTCCCGTAATACCCAGACGTCCTAAGGCCGCGCCTACGGTTCCCCCTGCATTGCTTTCCTTAATTCCTCCTGTGAGCGGACTTTTGGCCCCAATGGATATTCGGCTGGTATTTACCAAGGAGGTACCGCTTAAGAGGCCCGGGGCAATAATAAGTTTATTCTCCGACCCGAGAGGATCACATTTGGGCGGCACCTCTGTATTGATCATGACCGAGGTAAGACCCCTGCCGCCAAGCCCCCGGTATTTTTCCGGCACATCTCCCACATCTATAGTTTTGTTGCTCATATTAACCGTTATAAACTTCATAATAGGCCTCCTCTCATCGGTATTATTTATTTGTCAGATGAAGTTTCCGTGCACGGCATCATTTCTTCCTGCACATCATCGAACAGCTCGGCAGACATAAGCCTGAATGAGCTGAAAACGCTCTGACAGCAGAGCGCCTGTATTCTCTGTAATCCCTGTTATAGCCGCAAAACCGGCTTTATCACCAACCCCTTTTCCATATCCTCCACCGCCTTGTTTATGTCCTCAAAGGGATAGAAGGTAATCAGCCGGTCAAAGGGAAACCGTCCCTGTTGGTACAAGGCAATAAGCCGTGGGATAAACAGATCCGGGATAGCATCGCCTTCAATCACCCCCCGTACGGTCCGGCCGTTCATGATCAGGTCCATATTGAGGCTGACTTCCGTACCAGGCGCCACAACCCCTACCAGCCCACAGACCCCGAGCAGCGGCAGCACGTCCACGCTCTGTCGAAACACCGCAGGATTGCCGACGCACTCCAGGCTGTATTCAGGGCCTCCGCCGGTAATATCCATAATTGCCTGAACCGGATCTTCTTTGCTGGCATTCACCATATGTGTGGCGCCCATATCTTTTGCCAACTTCAGCCGATCCTCATGAATGTCTACCGCTATAATGGTAGTGCACCCGGATACC
>CAYPNL010000355.1:0-4991 GCA_964412045.1 uncultured Desulfobacteraceae bacterium | reverse complement strand
ATAGAGCCTGTCTGCCAATTGGAGGCGATTGATCAAGGCCTTACCTATCTCATGCTCCAACAGGTGTTCCCTGTACGATGAAAAGGAAAAATCGTCGTCCTCAAACGCCTGCACTATCGCGCTCGCTGCAATCTGACCGTATCCCAGGGAAAAAGAAATCCCCTCGCCCCACAGAGGATCGATGCCCGCGGCATCTCCCACGACCAGTACCCGGTTGGCAGAAAATGGTGAGGAAGGGTGGAACCACCGAATAGGATGCCCTTCAAGCTTGTGTTCCTCGATTGATATGCCCTTTGCAGCTAAAAATTCTTCAAGGATTCGCTTCAGCGACCTTTCATGTTTTTTTGATATATCAAAACCACCCACTCCTGTGTTAAGCCATGCTTGACCCTGAGAGATGACCGGAAACGACCACGCATAGCCCCGTATGCCGCTTCGAAAGGTACAGGAAAAATCCATGATTGCTTCATGATTTCCGTGTTCGGGATGAATCGATCCGTCAACCTGTTTCATAAAACGCAGCGCAGCGCCCATGGTTTTTTGGGCCCCTTGCCCTGACTGCTTACCAAGGGCTCGCCGTACAGCACTTGCAGCGCCGTCTGCTCCCACAAGAACCTTTGCGCTAAGATCCCTTTCACGGGTATGAACAAGGATCTCATGATCTCTCCAATCGAATGAGACAACAGCTTCGTCTTCAATGATCTCTACCCCCAAAGACCTGGCGCTCCGGACTAATATTTCATCGAACTCCTCTCGCATGACTGCCCAGAGCTCGACCGGCTGCATCAGGACCTTCTCGGAATATTCTCGAGCATCAAAGATAATCCGTGCCCTGCTTACCTTTTTGAGCGGCAGATCCAGGGTAATGCCGAGTCCTCTCAGCAAATCCATGGTGTATGGGCTCAGTCCGCCGCCGCAGACCTTGTTTCTGGGATGGATTGCCTTCTCCAGCACGATCATGCCATCTCTCAGTGCCGGTTCAAGCTTCATTAGGTGCATAGCCGTGGAGATGCCGGCAGGGCCTGATCCTACCACAATAACGTCATACTGTGTATGCACCGACCCTGCCATGATTCGGCCTTCCGCTTTCAAGAAGAGCCCCAGAAGCCCTGCCTTTCAATATCTACCTTAAGTCCTTGCTGCTATACCGTATTGAAGGTTGATATGCCGTAGGTTCCTTGAGGCCATTTCATCCTCGGCAAAAGCGAGATTAACATTGAAATAATATGGTGTTAGGGACCTGTTCAAGAGATATCTGATGATCTGTACATTGCTGTAAACCATGCTAAGCTGGCGGTTTCCCAGTAAATAGATAAACCTCGTGGGGTGTATCGGATGAACATGCACTATACGCGTTCCCCCGGCAGCAAAGGAAATGTGCAATAGATTGCATTCCTCCAGCAAACCATTGATAGCCTTTCTCAGTCTCAGCTTGTCCATGAGCTCAGAGTTTCTCAGATCTTTGCGGTTGAAATAGCAGTATATCTCCACACCGGTTCTCCCGTCGAAATACATTTCAATGCCAAACATAACGACATCATGGATCAAGTAATCGCGAATGTGATCAACGGGCGGGTGCATTGAAAGGATCTGATCAACTATCTCAGGGTAATCCCTGACCATGAAATAACACTTGACCTTCGAGCTCCCGCCCCGCTGCCTATAATCCAATCCTAGGCCTGCCGCCTCCACCTTTGCCGCATCTAATCCTCCACCTACAATCTTGCTCAGAAAACCTTGATCGAGATCAACACCCCTATACGCAGAAATCCTCTCTAAAAACCGGGGAATTTCGTGCAATCCTTCCTGTATGCTCTCTTGTCCGTATCCAAGTCTGATCCTCTTGGGGTGGATGCCATTGATGGAGACCTTGATCGAGCACTCGAGCAAGGAACAGGGCGCTCTGGACAGAAACTCCTCAATGAGGTCAAAAAACCCATTGTCTTCTATCCCAAACTCCCTTTTGTGGAATTCATACATTTGAAGCAGCGGCCTCATACCTCTCGTTTTCCCTCCGGCTGTCTCGCTTGCTGTGAGAACCACTGAGTGGTCATGACAGAGAGCGCATACGGGGCTACGCTGTAGCAGTGTAGTATGAGCAGGAAACATGTGGGTTGCCTGCGGGTGGAAGAATTCTCGGAAAGCGGTACTGGATTGAAAGAGATTTCATGATAGCATGCTGTATATACCGGCTGTATCCCGGCTCGGGCTCATAGCCCGGTAAGGCTGCGCATATAAGAGGAAGAAAATCTTAGTAAGGCCCTGTTTTTCAGATTGGCGCCTCATCAACTGATACGGCAACCATTTACGTAGCAGTTACCGTGCTGCATGCTGAATAGCCGCCGCCTCCACCTAACGAGCACCGGTTATCGCCCGGACCTATCATTGTTTCTGACTTGCACACCTGGAGTACCGCTTCCTCGGGCCTGCCCCTGAAGAGGACAATGAGCTTAGGTTTTTCCCAATGTTTTTTCTCCATTTTTTTTCAGGCTCCCTTTATTGCATGTAAGCCTTTTCAATATGCCTCCTCTGTCATGAGTCTATGTACCATACATTCCTCAATCTTTAAAGGAAATTAACATGAATGCCCTCCGGAGCTGCTCGAAGGCTCCGAGAGTCCGAATGCCCGGGCCCTAGCATGGGCAACCTCACAGAAATACCCAACCGGAGCATCCAGTCGCCCGGTCTCGAGATAGGCATACGCCGGGCACCACATACAGAGATCAATGAGATCGCATCGGCTGCATGATCTCAGGTATTCTTCCCTTTCAGAGCGCAGAGCCCTTACCCGGGGGACAAAATCCCGCCAAGCATACGTAAGGCTACCTCCTCTCAGATCATATACACAATCAGGATGCCAAAGTGAGGGACAGAGGCGGAATACGCCGTCGCTGCTGATGCTGTAACTTGCCTTTCCAGCTCCGCAGAGGAAAAGCTCGCCTCCCGCCATGGATGAACGATTGCTCTTTACGGCTTTACGGCATTTTTCTTGGAGTGCCTGGAACCGCTCCAGGTCCGAATGCTCAAGAAACACAATCTCTTGAGGCGTGAGCCTTTCGGATAGGATCTCCTTGTTTCGTGCCGGATCGCGATCATACCGGAGGTGGAGAAAGGGATCGAAGCGGTAAAAATCCCTCGTCCTTTGCCGGCAGAACTGTGCAATCTCATGCTGTTCATGAACATTGGAGCGCATAATCATGGCCTTGAGCCGGACATTCAGACCGCTTTCGAGAAGGAGGCCGAGTCCCTGCTGAAACGCGGCAAAGGAACCGGGCCTCCTGGTAATCCTCTCATAGGTCTCGGGGCTCACCCCATAGACCGAAACCTCGATATCCCTCGGCGGGAATCTCTTCAATAGATCTATATGCTCCTCGCTCACCAGTGTTGCATTGGTAAATACCGTTACCAGAAGGCCTTTTCTTTTTAAGTAGAGATAGATCGTAAGGAAATCATCCCTTAGAAGAGGCTCTCCACCGGTAACCAGGCACCACAGGGCGCCCAAGGAAACCGCTTCATCCACCATATCACGAATCTCATCGAACGATAGTTCTTTGCCCGCTGCCGTCCGATCTGCTGCCGGAAGATTGATGTAGCACTGCCGGCAGTTGAGGTTGCAGCGGGCGGTGATCTCGAGCTCAAAGAGAAAAGGCATCCTCTTGATCTCCATCCTCTTCCACAACGAGAACTTCTGGAGACTTCCGGATGAAATAAAAGGCCCGCTCATCTCGAAGACCTCTTGAGAAACGGGCGGATGACCCTCCACAGCGGGAAAAGCACAGGCAAGAGAATCCCCCTGCTACTGAGCAGAGCGATCAAGGTCTTTTCCGGTCCGAGCCCGAGGGCAACTGCCTTCCCGTCTCGTTCAACCTTTTCTACCTTTCCCAGGATTTGCGATATCGAAATAAGATGTTTTTGGGTTGACAGATTATCTCCCCGAATGAAAAACCGGGAATTATCCCTCTTGGCGATAACCCTGTGGACAACGAGTTCCTCTGTACTTGGATTCATGAATGCTGCCACATCGCCGAAACGCAGCCTATTCTCCCGGAGGGGAGCCACGGTAATGATATCGCCATCCTTGATAAAGGGCGACATGCTGAAGCCCTTTGCCCTGAACCTGAATGCCGCTCCCCTGCGAAGCACCTCTATGAGCAATTCCCTAAAAGGCCTGCTGCCGAGGGATAGCTCAGCCCCTTTCTCGGTGTAGATGGCCGGCTCAGACCTGATGCCATTTGATTCCTTCAACGCTGTCACCTGCATATACCATACTCAGGTCCATTCCTTGACCTTCCGCTCCTCAGGATTCTTTTCTCGTCGCTACGAGCATCTTTCTCTTGAGGAGTTCCTTTACAAGGCCGAGCACATCCTTTTCGATCTCGCCGAGAGATGCATCATACTCAGAAGAGAGCTCACCAACAATATCCTCCAGGGTCTTCCTGCCGTCCAGTTTCTCCCAGATGACCCTTCCCGTCTCATTCAGGGTAAAGAGTTCATCCTCCATGTCCCCGATTCCCGAGACAAGCGGTACTATGATCAGCTCCCCCTCGATCTCCCTGACCACGATATCCTCTGAGGGAAGGTAACAAGCACCAAGGTCAGTCTTTACGTTCATAGGGATTCTCCTTATCCGTTCCTTCCAGTCCTTTACCTCCCAGCCCATCTCGCTCTCTCCCAATAGACCAACATCCCTGGCCTGGGCATGGGTTATCTCGCAAAGATACTCTACAGGGGTATCCAAGGTGCCGTGTTCCATCCATGACTGAGCCGGGCATTGCTCGCAGAGTCCATGCAAGAAACAGCGGGCGCACCGCCTCAAATATTCATGGTTCTGGGCCGTGGATTTCCTTACCTCTGGGAAAAACTCCTCTATTGCATGTCTCAAGGAGCCCCCCTTGAGATCATACACCGTATCGGGATGTCTGAGCAACAGGCATAGCTGCAGTGTACCATACGCATCCATACAAGCCCCGCCAACCCCAGCGCTACAGGGA
>CAYPNL010000354.1:0-3509 GCA_964412045.1 uncultured Desulfobacteraceae bacterium | reverse complement strand
GAGGCAGGCCGCCAGTTGGGGATTTCTACCTCGGCTGTATCCAAGATTCTCAGCCGGAGAAGAAGTAAGTCAATATAGTCAACTACGTCCCGTATTTTCACACTATTCCAACATTCCAGTATTCCAATTATGAGCGAAGCGAACTAAGTTCATATTGATCTTTTTCTAAAATCAGAGTACGTCTAACCTGATACGTTTAGCTACAATGAACCTCCTTGCAGCATGCTGCATGGTATCAGTTCGAAAAAACAAATGTCACTGCGAGGAGTCCCGTGTTGAGCGGGACGACGTGGCAGTCTCATAAAAAGAGCGCTATTGGTAATCATCTCAATTTCAGATAGTCTGGGGGGAAAGAAATGGCCTTTGGCTTCATGGGTAAGATCCTGAGGGTGGATCTCGCACGCGGCAGGATTGAAAAGGAAGAGCTGCGCGAGGACGTGATGAGAACTTATATCGGCGGGGTGGGCATTGCTACCAGATACCTCTATGACGAGGTGCCGAAAGGGGCCGATCCCCTGGGACCTGAAAATCTGCTTATTTTCATGACCGGCCCGCTCGCAGGAACGGCTTCTGCAAGCGCGAGCAGGTATTCCGCGGTGGCCAAATCACCGCTCACCGGCATCTGGGGCCACGCGAATTCAGGAGGAAGCTTTGGGCCGGCCTTGAAGAGAAGCGGTTACGACGGCATCATCTTCCAGGGCATATCCCCCAAGCCCGTGTACCTCTCTATAGAGGAAGGAATACCGGAGCTGAGGGATGCGACCCATCTCTGGGGAAAGAACGTGCCCGAAACCGAGGATCTGATCCAACAGGGCTCGGATAACCGGTTCACGATCGCCTCGATTGGCCCGGCAGGCGAGAATCTGGTGCGCTTCGCTGCCATCATGAACAACACGCATCGTGCGGCAGGCAGGTGCGGCCTGGGGGCCGTGATGGGCTCCAAGCGCCTGAAGGCGGTTGCCTGCGCAGGGAAGATCCCTATACGCCTCGCGAACCAGGAATCATTCAGGCAGGATGCAAAGCGGCAGATAGAGCTTTTAAATGAATCCATGCTCAAGGTCGGGTTCGAGGCCTTCGGCACCAACATGGTCTCCGATATGGTGAACGCCAGGGGAGGGTACCCCACCAGGAACTGGCAGGCAGGGGTATTCGATGAGATTGAAGAGGTCAACGGCCAGGCCCTGACCGACAAGGTGCTGACCTCCAGGGTGCACTGCTTCGCCTGCCCTATATCCTGCGGGAGAGGCTCGGAGATCAGGGAAGGAGTCTGGAAGGGCCACAGGGGCGAGGGTCCTGAGTATGAGACGGTGAACACCCTGGGCGCCCTGTGCGGGGTCTCTGATATGAATGCGGTCACCATGGCCAACTATCTGTGCAACGAATACGGGCTCGATACTATATCTACCGGATCAACCATTGCCTTTGCCATGGAGTGCTATGAGAAGGGTATCTTAACCAAGGAGCGGACCGGAGGCCGTGCCCTTGAATTCGGAGATGCGCCCCTGGTGGTTGAGCTGGTGGAGAAGATCGCACGACGAGAGGGGATAGGAGACCTCCTGGCTGAGGGGACGAAACGCATATCTGTGAAGCTGGGCAGAGGATCGGAGGCCTTTGCCATGAACGTGAAGGGGCTGGAGCTTCCGGCCTATGATCCGCGGGCGGCCAAGATCTGCGGCCTGGGATATGTGACTGCCAATCGGGGAGGCGATCATATCACCGGATACGTCGAAGGGCCGACCTTTATCGATACGCCCTTTCTCCTGGTGGAGGACAGCAAGATTGAGGACGTGTTTGTGGCAAACCCCAGAGAGGCCAAGGTGCTGGTGGACATGGAGAATGCCCTGAGCATGTTCGATGCGATCGGCGGGTGCAAGTTCATGGGGATTCTCTTAAAGGCTGAGGATTTTATTGATTTGATCACCAATGCTACGGGCTGGGAGCTGAGCATCGATGAGTTCAGAACGAGCGGGGAGCGGATCTACAATCTCATCCGGGCCTATTGCGTGAGGGAGGGTGTGAACAGAGAGGCAGACACCCTGCCGCCCCGCCTCATGGAGGAGCCGCTTCCCGAAGGCCCGGCCGAGGGCATGGTAATCGATAGGGACACCCTTGAGATGATGAAGGATGCCTACTACGAGTTTCGCGGATGGGACAAAGAGACGGGCATACCGACCCGCCAAAAGCTGCGGGAGCTGGGTCTCGATGATCTCATCGATGACCTGTGGGGTAAAAAATAGGGCCTATGTATATCTCGCAGAGCCCACAGAGATCACAGAATTTCTTGAACCGTGAACCGTGAACCCCTGAACCCCTGAAAACTGGAATTCATGAACTACTCTGATAAACCGTGGCTGAAGAGCTATAAGCTCGGTCCTTACAAGCTCAGGGAGAGCTTCGAGCCCTATCCCAGGGTTCCTGTGTTCAAGGCCCTGGATGATGCGGCAGCGAATCATCCCACCAAGACAGCGATCCTCTTCAAAGGAAGAACCCTCACCTATAAGCAGCTCAAGGCCCAGGCGGACACCCTTGCGTGTGCCCTTTCCGATATGGGGGTCGAGAGGGGAGACAAGGTCTGCATCTTTCTTCCCAATTGCACCGAGTTCATCCTGAGCGACTGGGCAGCAATGAAGGCTGGTGGAGCTGTTGTTCCCACGAGCACCCTCAGGACCGACGAAGGGCTTCTTTACGAGGTGGAGAGCTCGCGAGCAAGGGTAGTGGTGTGCAGCGAACATGACCTTGAGCGCGTGAGGGCCGCACAGCAAAAGAGCGATATCGAGCACATCGTTGTCACCCCGGATGACGGCTACGATCGGGGAGAGCTGAGATCCAAGGCCCTGCCCAAGGCAGTCCATGACTTCAGAGAACTCCTGGCCCGCTCTGAGGCAAAACCGCCGGATGTCTGGATCGATCCGGAAGAAGACCTGTGTGAGCTGGCCTTTACGGGCGGGGCCACGGGCATTCCCAAGGGGGTGATGATCAGCCACTTCAATCGATACTCGAACATCATGCAAGGCCTGCCCTGGCTCTTGGCACCCTTTTCCTCCTCGGTGATCGGCAAGGCTTCCATCTACATTACCGTGCCTCTGTTTCATGCATTCGGGCACTCCATGGCCCAGGTGGCGGCATCCTGGGCGCTCCGGATCATCCTGGCGCCGGATCCGCGGGATAACGAGGATATCGTGGCAACGATGAGGGAGTACAGGCCCTTTCTGGTGCCCACGGTTCCGACCCAGCTGATGCGTATGGCCCAGGGAAAGGTGGGGCGGATGAGCGTGCTGTGCATGTCCGCAGCGGCGCACCTTCCCATAGAGATTCGCGAGGCCATAAAAAAGGAGATCGGCAACCCCGTTGCAGAGGGTTATGGCCTGACTGAAACAGGTCCCATCGCCCACATCAACCCCTCTGCCTTCTCCAAGATCACGGGATTTATGGCCCAAGAGAAATACAGCCTTGGGGTACCCGTGCCCGATACGGAGTGCAGGGTGGTAGATCCGGAAACGCTCGAGGAT
>CAYPNL010000353.1:0-6978 GCA_964412045.1 uncultured Desulfobacteraceae bacterium | reverse complement strand
TAAAGACAACTCAGGAGGCCGCTTCAAACGAGCGCACACGGACAAAGACCCTAGAAGACAATGACCAGGTGCTTGTGCGCATGGTTTGAAGCGGCACGCCGATGCCCCCTGTTCAAGGGTATGATGGGAAAAAGACACCTCCATGCCCATAGGTCTCACCACAGCTAACGTATGTGGCCTTACGCAATAAGCGGTCGTCGTTTTCAAAAAGCTCAATTGTTACGAAATCCTCAGTAGGCTATTTTGGCGTTACCATGAGAGGCCCCTTAAGATGCGGGATGATCTGACATTCGAGCAATGCTGCGCCCTTGATTGCAACAGGAACATGGTGGTTACCGCCGGGCCTGGAGCGGGCAAGACCAGGGTTCTAACCGAACGGTTCTGCCATATCCTGCTCACCGATGATGAGGCGGGCATCGGAGATATCGTGGCCATAACCTTCACCGAAAAGGCGGCTGAGGAGATGAAGGCTCGAATCTACCTGGAGCTGACCTTTTTATACAACGAGCTGATGAGCGTGGAAGGGGAGGGCAGCACCCTTGTGAGAAGACTCAAAGAGAGCCTGGATGGCTTTTCCAAAAACAGGATCGGCACCATACACGCCTTTTGCTCACACCTGCTGCGCCAGTATCCAGTAGAGGCCGGTATTGACCCAGGATTTATCATTATCCAGGGGCTGACCCAGCGGGAGATGATGCTCTCGGCCATCCAGGATGCGATCTCGATCCTTGCCAAGCAATCCGGTGACGACCTGATAGAGCTCACAAAAATCTTCGGAAACAGGCGCTCCCTTCTCGAGGGCGTCAGGCAGGTCATAGAACACCCCGTGACCTTCAAAAGAATCCTTGAAACGAGGGATCACCTTGTTAGAAAACCGAACTGGCAGGCCCAGGTATTTACCGAATACTGCGCGTATATACGCGATGAACTTCTGCTTCCCTACTACCGTGGGCTCAAGGAGATGAAGGATCAGAAGGGGCAATACGAGCAGGTGACGGCCAGCCTTGATGAGTGGCGCCGCAGCAAGGATGCGAGCCCTGATGACTTCGGCATACCATCTCTGTTCGCTGAATTGCGGAGGCTCTCAGGGGAAAGGCAATCGGGATCTTCGCGGTTGATCGTGAAGCAGGGCACCAGAGAGATCTCATATCTCGATCTTCTCGATGAGCATGTTCCGGATCTCTTCGCGGCCCTCAATCCCGATCGTCTCTATGCGCAGGGGCTCGATATCTTCCTCAAGCTGGCAGAGAGATCCTTTGAGAACTACCAGAGAGAGAAGGCAAGGGTGAATGCCCTTGATTTTGCCGACCTTGAGGCGCAGGCCCTGGAGTTCTTGACAAGGCTTTCCTTATCCGAGAATCCGTCCCTCATGGCCCGGATTCAGGAGGGATTTCGATATATCATGGTGGATGAGTTTCAGGATACCAATCAAAGCCAGTGGGAGATTGTGGAGCGGCTCGTCACCCAAAACGACAGCAGAGGCCACGCCATGTTACGGGGGAATAAACTGTTCGTGGTGGGTGATAAACGTCAGGCGATCTATCGGTTTCGGGGGGCCGATGTAACGGTCTTTGAAGCGGTTACCGATGAGATACGGCGATCAAATGCATCGAACAAGAGTCCTTTCTTCTGGCAGGATGATCGGATTGTTACGAGGCTGATAAAAGCAGACCATGCCCTGGAGAGAAAGCTCGATGAGCAGGCGGCCATGTGCAGGTCCATGGCTTCGAAGGATCTGGAGAGGATACAAAAGGGGGATATTTACCTGGGCTTCAACTTTAGATCCAGTCCAGAGATCATCGCGTTCTTCAACCATACCTTCGGTCCTATCTTCAGCAACAAGGGCACACCGGATTTACGTGACTACGAGTGTGAATATCCGTTGATCACGATGGCGGAATGCGCTGAAGATGAGGGAGAAAAGGGGATGGTGGCCTTGTACCTCATTCCTCAGGCGAAGGGCAGATCCTCTTCTTCGGAAGGATTTAGTAAACCCGAGACCGAGGCCATGCTCATAGCTGAGGTTATCCAGCGGATTATGGGAAGAAGGGGAGAACAAGCGCCCGAGTATGAGCTCTACGGATCGATACGTGAGAGGATAGAGCAGGGAGAGCCTGCGATCGGCATCCTCTTTTTTGCCTACACGCACATAAAAACGTTCGAGATGCTCTTCAGGGACGCAGGCCTGCCTTTTATGGTGCATAAGGGCAGAGGATTCTATCGAAGTGAAGAGGTTATGGAGATGATCCAGCTGCTTCGGCATCTCGTGGACGACAGGCAAAGGATTTCCCTTCTCGCAGCGCTGCGGGGCCCGCTGTTCGGGCTTACTGATCCCGAGGTATTCGATTTCTTCATTGATGAAAGGCCGTTTTCCGAGCGATTTCTCGGCTCATCAAATCCATACCTAAGAAGCGTGGGAGATCAGCTCAACAGGTGGAGGAGACTGTCGTCCCATGTAACGATACCCGAGTTGATACGGACCGTGATGCGCGACAGGGGCATGATGGCTAGCTTATCCGCTCACCCCAACAGGGTTCAGAGGATGGCAAACTTGGAGAAGTTGATAGAGATCGCACGGCAGTTTGAGGCTGAGGGAAGTGGGACCCTGCCGGATTTCGTCTCCTACTGCATACGGATGGCAGAGGAAGCCGATGAGGAGGGGGAGGCCTTAGTAGAGGCGCCTCATGGTATTCCCATACACCTGATGACGATCCATTCGGCAAAGGGCCTCGAGTTTCCCATGGTGATCATTCCCGAACTGGACAGGTCCCTGCCCATAGGGCAAAAGCCAGGCAAACCTATAAGGCTCTATGCAACAAAAGGCTCGGGCGCGGAGACCTGGAATGACCGTGAGGGCATGCTCCCCCTTTTCGGTGTGGAGTACCCCCTCACTGGGTTCAGAAAGCAGTTCAGTCCCCTTGGGATCCTCTTAAAGAGAAGGGATATGTTGGAGGATGTGGCCGAGAACAGGAGGGTATTCTATGTCGGGTGCACAAGGGCAATGCATCATCTGATCCTCACCGGGCACCTCGAGGTGGGAAAGGGCAGGGGAGGATCCTTGAGTTCCCGTGACTACAGGGAGGGGGCTCCTGTTCTCGATCTCCTGGACGATATCTGGGGGCTACGGGCTCAGTTCAGGGAGGATAGCGTAGGGCGGTATCCGCTGGGGGAATGCAGCCCCCGTATCATATGGGAGGATCCGACACCTCTCACATTCGCCGGCGTGAGTAACACCGAGGCAACGCTTACCCAAGCCGATTTCATGGAGATGGATGAGAGGATACGGAAGCTCGACCTTACTGCCCCCATAACGATCCCTGCCCATTACCAACTCAGCCCTACGGCGCTTGCCCTGTACAAACGATGTCCTCTGAGGTTCTATTACCGGTATGAATTGAATATCCCTGAAAATCCTTCCTTTTCCATCGGAGAGGGCGGGACTGAGGAAACCTGGGAGGACAAGATGGAGGGCGAATCGATCGAGCCCAGGATTATCGGAATCATCGTGCATGCCTATCTTGAGCGACATGTGTTTGGATCAGACCTCGATCATGGCTTGCTCGATGCCGTCTTCTCCACCTTTTTCGGTCAGAGAAGGGAAACGATACTTTTTGAGAAGGCAGTCCTTGACAGGGTAAGGGCCAGGGCGCTGGAGTTGGTAAACAGTGCGATCACAGATCAGGTTCTCCTGCGGCTCCTTTCCAGTGTTGACCAGTACTCGGAGCTCCCCTTTGTGTTCAATGGGGGTGCGTACACCTTGAGGGGAAGGATCGATAAGCTCTTCAAGCACAAGGGGCGCGATGGGTGGGCTATCCTGGATTGGAAAACCGGCGAGCCTCGGGATACTGATCCTGCTAGCTTTGCGCGGGAACATTATTTCGATCTCCAACTGGCTTGCTACCGAATGGTGTTTGAGAAGCTGAAGAAAACGAAGGTCAAGGGATTGTATCTCTACTTTACCTCCCTGGGAAGGCTCGTGGAGATAACCTACGGAGAAGATCCGAGCAAGGAGATCGATGACCTGAAAGGCTTTATAGAGAACTACCAGGCGGATCCCGAGCGAGTGGGTGAGCGGATCAAGGTGATAAGCCACGCCAGGGGGGAATGCGCAGCCTGCAGTTACTCCATAATGGGGGTGTGTTCAAAGGGGTAATCAATAATGATAGCAATAGGAAATTGCACGGCCTCTCAATGCGGCTGTAAAGGGAGCAACCGAAGAAGACAATTATTCGAATTTTTTCTTAGACAGAAGCAGGCTGTTGGAGACGACGGTAATGCTGCTGACGGCCATGGCCAGTGCGGCAAAGATAGGATGAAGCTGCCGTAGAATCCCCGGGAGGAACTCCAGCGGATAGAGCACTCCGGCTGCCACGGGAATGAGCACCACGTTATAGAAAAAGGCCCAGAACAGGTTTTCCTTTATCGTTCTCATGGTTGCCCTGCTGAGCCGAATCGCCCGTGGAACACCCGGGAGCTCCCCGCTCGCAAGGACCAGATCGGAGGTCTCTATGGCAACATCGGTTCCGGTGCCGATGGCGATCCCCACATCTGCCTGGGCGAGGGCCGGGGCATCGTTGATCCCATCGCCTACCATGCCCACTCTTCCCCCTTTTTGCTGAATTTCCTTGATCTTGGATGACTTTTCTTCGGGTAGAACCTCGGATAGTACCTCATCAATACCCACCTCAGAGGCGATTGCCTGTGCGGTCTGAGCATTATCCCCTGTGAGCATGACCACCCGCATGTTCATGCCGTGAAGGGCCTTGACTGCCTCGATTGACCCCTTTTTCACGGTGTCGGCGAGGCCTATGAGCCCCACTGGGCTTTTGCCCATGGCGACCACGATCACGGTCTTTCCCTCTTTCTGAAGGGCGCCGATTGTTTCCTGAGCATCTGAGAGGTCTCTGTTGAGGACAGTAAACCAACTGGGTTTGCCCACGAAGACCTCGTGATTGTTTACATGAGCTTGAACCCCGAGCCCTCCGGTTGCTCGAAATTCTTTTGGCTCAAAGAGTTCTAACCCACGCGCCTCGGCCTCCTTGACGATGGCGCGCCCAAGGGGATGTTCCGAGCCCCTCTCCGCGGATGCGGCTATCGTAAGGAGCTCTTCTTCGCTCTGGAGGCTGGAGTTGAGCAGGACCGTATTGACAACCGCGGGTTTACCCTTGGTAATGGTGCCCGTCTTATCGATGACGATCGTGTCCAGTTTGGTGGATTCTTCCAGGGCCTGGCTGTTTTTGAAAAGCATGCCCATCTCCGCACCAAGACCGGTGCCGGCCATGATGGCGGTAGGGGTCGCCAATCCGAGAGCGCAGGGACAGGCGATGACCAATACTGCCACCAGGCGAAGCATGGCAGGGACAAACTCCCCTCCGATTACCCACCAGAGGAGAAAGGTCAGGAATCCGATTCCGAGTACCCCGGGCACGAAGACTGCGGCGACTCGATCCGCAAGGGCCTGAATCGGGGCCTTGCTACCCTGGGCCTCCTGTACCAGGCGGATGATCTGGGCCAGGATGGTGTCCCTTCCAACCCTCGTTGCCGTAAACTTCAGGAGGCCCTCTCCATTGATTGTACCCCCAGCAAGCGTGGCATTGGGATGCTTATCCACGGGGAGAGGCTCACCTGTCAACATGGATTCGTCTACCGATGATAGGCCCTCCAGCACCACCCCATCCACCGGGATACGCTCCCCTGGATGAACGATCATAATATCACCGACTGCGACGTTGGATATGGGGATTTCTTTTTCCGTGCCGTCCTCAAGAACGGTTGCTGTTTTCGGGCGCAATCCCAGGAGCTTCCGGATTGCACCCCCTGTTCGGCCCTTGGTTCGGGACTCCAGCATCTTGCCCAGCTTGATCAGGGTGATAATGACAGCAGAGGTCTCGAAATAGACATGTGCTACGAGGGAGGAGAACAGCAGCACTGCGAGGGAATAAAAGTAGGCTACCGAGGAGCCCATGGCCACGAGCACGTCCATGTTGGCGCTTCCGTTTCTGAGGCTTTTCAACCCTCCTGTGTAGTAATCCCATCCGGTGTAAAATTGAACGGGTGTGGCCAGGGCCAGGAAAAGCCAATTGACCCATGTATCGTGGGCCCAATGTCCGAGGATACCGAAGTCCCTTCCCATACTGAGGACGAAGAGCGGCACGGTGAAGGCCAGGCCTGTGAGGAATTTCAGGGCTTGATTTCGTATATCGGCTCTCCGGGCCTGCATTTCCGCATCTTCCGCATCGAGGACCTCCTCGGGCCGGATTGCACCGTATCCTGCCCTTTCTATGGCATGAATGATATCATCCAGCGTTGCTATGGTAGGGATGTACTCCACGTAAGCACGCTCAGCGGCGAAGTTGACCGAGGCCTTGACTACGCCGGGGACCTTCTTGCTCAAGACCCTTTCGATGGTCATGGCGCAGTTGGCGCAGGTCATGCCGGTAAGAGGCAGGCTAGCGTTTTCATAAGCGGTTGCATGTTCCCTTTTCTCCGTGTCCATAGGCGCTCCCCAATTCGATGGTTATCCAATTACCGTCGACAAAAGAAATACGGAGTGATGGCCCGCCCTGGTGCGACTTGTTGAAAATACACAAATACAACGCTTATATTCTATGGCAGCAATTGTTATGAGACCGGTTCCTTTCTATAGGTCTGGGCCAGGGAGTAATGGATGAGTGGAGCACTGGAAAAGATCGGAGAGGACGCTCTCCGCACACGATCCAGAGAAAACATGTGTGCGAAGCCTTCAGAAGTTTCAAATCCCTTCCATCAATTCCAGACCATTACTCCTGTACTCCATTGCTCCATTACTCCCACAACCCAGGGATTCAAGGCCGCACTTTCGGTCCCTTCCAGAGGTTCCAAGGAAAACCTTCTTCTGTGGGCGTGGGTTCTTTACTCGGCAGCCGGATAGTTGATCTCCTGTAAGGTGGATCTGATCCTCTCCAAGGTTGCAGGAGAATCCCATTCCACGGTGATCTC
>CAYPNL010000352.1:0-3521 GCA_964412045.1 uncultured Desulfobacteraceae bacterium | reverse complement strand
ATCTATGCCTGAGAATCTAAGTTCTATTTCACCCTTCAATTTCTGAAGGTTTAGATGTTGATTACCTCATGTCGGCAAAATGATCAAGGGAAAACCACCTGGGGCTTCCTGAAATGAACCAGGAAAAACGTATATATAACCATATAAGGCGAAAACTTTGCATACCCCCTATTGATCTCAAGACGATGGGCTTTTTTTTAGTTTCCTCCGGGGCGTAGGCCCTCCCTTCCGGGGCGGAGTCCCCTCCAGGATGGAGTCGGGCCGGAGGCCAAGGCTCCCGGGTTGGTCTTTTCAGCACCCTTCTCTCCGCGCCTATCTGAGCTCTCTATCCACAAGCAATTTGTTCTGCCATGGAATGGGCTACGATAAATTCCAGGAATAGAGGGGTGGCTAATCGGAGAGTTGAACTATCATCTGCCAAAACAGGTATGTTACGAGGCGTAATGAGCTCTTTCCCCTCACCTATAAGACCGTTGTCCGCGCCTATGAAAAAAAGCCCATCGTCTTGAGATCAATAGGGGGTATGCAAAGGTCTCATAAGGGGAACAGATATGTGCCCTCAGTGCTGGACATCAATGTCAATTTGTGAGAACAGGATGCGCCATCAGGGTTCAAGCTTACAGCCGTAGATTGAAAAGGAAAGATAGTGAAAAAGTGGGAACTCAGGAGAATCAAAATTATCGTTGTCATGCTGACAGAGTCACTCTGTGCTTTGACTTGGTACTAACCCTTTGGGGAAAATTATGATGCGCGATCTCATCAAAATTTGGGTAAACATATACAGTGCGCAACAAAAAAATTATTTTTGCGCTTCAGTCTCTGAGACAAGTTTTTTCACCTTGATGACGCTGTCGGGGTTCAGAGAGATGGAATCTATACCCTCTTCAACCAGAAAGGCGGCAAAGTCCGGGTAGTCACTTGGCGCCTGTCCACAAATACCCACCTTGCACCCAGCGTTATGGGCAGCTGAAATGAGCCTGCTGATCTCCCGTTTGACCGCCTCATGCCGCTCTTCAAAAAGATCGGCCAGTTCAGAGGAGTCTCGATCCACCCCGAGCATCAGTTGGGTTAGATCGTTGGAGCCGATGGAAAACCCGTCGAACCGCTCCGCAAAATCCTCAGCCAGGGTTATGTTGGACGGGATCTCGCACATCACATAAACCTTCAGACCATCCTCACCTCGTTTAAGCCCGTTTTCCGCCAATACATCCAGAACCTTATCGGCTTCCTCCGGCGTTCTGCAGAAAGGAATCATTATGATGACATTGCTCAGACCAATCTTCTCGCGCACACGCTTAATTGCCCGGCACTCCAGGGCAAAGCCCTTCCGGTACCGGTCATTATAGTATCGGGATGCACCCCTGAACCCCAGCATGGGATTGCTTTCCTCAGGCTCAAACTCCCTCCCGCCTATCAGATCTGCGTATTCGTTCGTCTTGAAGTCGCTCATACGGACTATGACGGGTTCAGGATATTGGGCAGCGGCTATCTTTGCGATTCCTCTTGCCAGGTGATCGACGAAGTACTCCGGCTTGTCCTTGTAGCCTGCGGTAAGCTCCTGGATCTGCCTTTGGGCCTTTTCATCTTTCAGATGGTCTATGTTCACCAGGGCCATGGGGTGAATCTTGATGATGTTATTGATGATGAACTCCATGCGTGCGAGGCCAATCCCCTCGCAGGGGAGGCGCCACCAGCGAAGCGCCGCCGCAGGGCTGGCGACGTTCATCATGATGCGTGTTTGGGTTGTAGGGATATGCTGGAGGTCCACATCCTCGATCTCATAGTCTAAAATTTTCCTGTATACGTATCCTTGATCCCCCTCGGCGCAGGACATGGTAATCTCCTCGCCGGTTTCAAGCACCTTTGTTCCCTCCCCCGTCCCCACAATTGCCGGTATCCCGAGCTCCCTGCTTACGATTGCCGCATGGCAGGTCCGACCACCATGGTCCGTGACAATGCCCGCTGCCCGTCTCATAATGGGCACCCAATCTGGATCGGTCATGGAAGTTACCAGGATGTTGTTGTCCTCAAACTTATCCATCTGCGCCGCACTCTTAATCTTGGATACCTTTCCGGCGGCAATGGCATCACCGATGCTGAGCCCTGTTGCCACTCGTTCCCCTTTTTCCTTGAGAGAGTAAGACTTGAGCACACCTGCCTCTTTCTGTGACTGCACGGTCTCCGGGCGGGCCTGGAGGATAAAAAGCTCATCAGTATCGCCATCCTTGGCCCATTCTATATCCATAGGGCTAGAATAGTGCTGCTCAATGTCACAGGCCCACTGGGCCAATTGAACGATTTCCTGATCTTTTAGAACGAATGACTGCCGCTCATAATCCGCGATATCAATATTCCTGGTGGTCTCAGAACCCTGCTCAGTGTAGATCATCTTCTTCTCTTTTTTGCCCATGTTCTTCTCTATGATGGGTATAAAGCGACCCCCTGTCAGCAGCGGCTTGAAGACGCGGTACTCATCGGGCGTGACCGTTCCCTGAACCACATTTTCTCCCAGACCCCACGCCGCATCGATGACAACCACATCCTTGAACCCGGATTCTGTATCAATGGAGAACATTACACCTGCCCCGGCCTTGTCCGACCGTACCATCCTCTGCACTCCCACGGACAGGGCTACCTTCATGTGGTCGAACCCTTTCTCTGTACGGTAGCTTATGGCCCTGTTCGTGAAAAGAGATGCGTAGCATCTCCGGCAGGCGTCAAGAAGCTCCTCCTCTCCCTTCACGTTGAGAAAGGTCTCCTGCTGACCAGCAAAGCTGGCCTCTGGAAGATCCTCTGCAGTAGCGCTGCTCCGTACAGCTACATCTATGTATCCGTCTCCTCCCCTGGTCTTTTCGCCCAGCTCCCGGTAAGCGGTTCGAATAATCTCGGCAATCTCCTCAGGAAAATGAGCATGTTCAATGAGAGAGCGAATTGAACTGCCCACCTTCTCGAGGGACTTTTTACCGCCCTTGAGATCTTCCAGGTAACCCTCTATTTTCCCCGAGAGTTTATTTTCCTCCAGATACTTCCAATAGGCGTCCGCGGTAGTAGCAAAACCGTTTGGCACCTGGATGCCCTGGCTCTTGAGTTTATTGAACATCTCTCCCAGGGAGGCGTTTTTCCCTCCCGCTGCAGGCACATCATTCGCGCTCAGGTCCTTAAACCAACGCACATACAGGTTTTGATGCATTATATTCCCTCCCTCACCTTCATCGAGGCATAACAAATATAGATCCTTGTGGTTCAGGATCTCCTTTTTCAGCCATTTTTGATCCTTTTTCTTAATCTTCTCCGGAATCTTTTTGATCCTCTCTTCGAACGTTATTATTCGCTTCTTTTACAAGGCTATCTTTTGATCTGCCCGAAAGGGGCCACCATGCTCCCTTGAACAGAGACTGCGAGGAAAGCTAAAGGATTTGGGATCAGGAGAGACCTTTGCATAAACCCTATTGATCTAAAGACGATGGGCTTTTTCAGTTCTGAGGCTCCCGGGTTGGTCTTTTCAGCAACGTATCCATGGG
>CAYPNL010000351.1:0-2819 GCA_964412045.1 uncultured Desulfobacteraceae bacterium | reverse complement strand
GAGGCAGGCCGCCAGTTGGGGATTTCTACCTCGGCTGTATCCAAGATTCTCAGCCGGAGAAGAAGTAAGTCAATATAGTCAACTACGTCCCGTATTTTCCTGCAGCAAGCTGCAGGGTATTTTGGCGAAGACGAATAACGATCGTGAGGACTTAATTGAACGATTTGAGATTCTTTTGAAAGATACAGTGCTAAAACGCGGGAAAGGAGAAACGTTTCATGAAGCAAGGCATCCTTTGGAGGGTTATGGGCGCGGTGTTGCTGGTCGGAATGGCTGGGGCGCCCTCAGCACTGGCCGGCGATAAGGAACTGATCAACGGGATCGATGCCAACTTTCCCCCCTTTTCTTATGTGGACAAAGACGGCAACCCGGACGGGTTTGACGTCCAGGCCTTGAACTGGATCGCCAAGGAAATGGGATTCAAGGTTACCCATAAGCCCATCGACTGGGACGCGATCATCCCGAGCCTCAGGGCCAAGAAGATCGACATGATCGTCTCCGGCATGAGCATTACCGAGAACCGCAAGGAGCAGGTCAACTTCACGAACCCGTACTGGACGATCACCCAGGTGCTCGTGGCGCCCAAGGATTCCGACCTCACCGTGGAACAGATCCTCTCCAGTGGGAACAAGGTGGGCGTGCAGCGCGGGACCAGCGAAGCCAAGTGGATCCAGGAAAACCTGATCAAGAAAGAAGGCAAAGACTTCGAGCTCCTGATGTACGACTCGGCGCCCCTTTCCGTTGAGGACGTGGCCAACGGCCGCATCGTGGCGGCTGCCATGGACGACGCCCCGGCCAGCGACGCGGTCAAGAAGAAGCCCGTGAAAGTCGTGGGCCGGTTCGGGATGCCGGACGAGAACTTCGGCTACGCCGTGCGCAAGGAGGACAAGGAGCTCCTCGACACGCTCAACGAGGGTCTCCGCCGACTCATGGCCTCCCCTTATTGGGAAGAACTGAAGAGCAAATACAAACTCTAAGACAGATTAAAGGCCGGGAATGTCAATGGGAATCATTACCCTCACCACGGACTTCGGCGAACGCGATCCCTATGTGGGCATGATGAAAGGGGTCATCCTGTCGATTAATCCCCGTGTACGGATTGTGGATATAAGCCACGGCATCTCAGCAGGATCGATTCTGGAGGGAAGCACGATCATCAAGGAGGCATATCCGTATTTCCCCGCGGGCACAGTCCATGTGGGCGTCATAGATCCAGGGGTCGGGGGCATGAGACGGCCGATAGCCGTGGCCTCGAAAAACCATTTTTTTGTCGGCCCTGACAATGGGCTTTTCTGGCCGGTAATAGCCGCAGAGTCAGGAACCGAGGTGATCCATCTCACCGAGAAACGGTACTGGATGGATGCAGTCAGCTCCACCTTTCACGGCAGGGACATCTTTGCGCCCGTGGCTGCCCACCTCTCAGAAGGGATCGGCCTTCTCCTGATGGGCGAGAAGATCGACGATCCGGTTTCCCTGGCCTACCCCTTGGTCAGGAGGGAACAAAACCTTCTCGTAGGGGAGGTGATACGGGCGGATCGCTTCGGGAACCTGATCACCAATATCACCACAGAAGATCTGTCGGGGTTTCTTTCACCCGAAGGCCTAAACGTCGCTATCGGAGGCCTTTCTTTAATGGGAATTCACACCAGCTACGCTGAGGTACCGGAAGGCGAACCCCTGGCCCTGGTAGGCAGCTCAAAGCTGCTCGAGATCGCCGTGAATCGGGGGAGCGCACAAACGGATCTGGGTGATGCGTGCGACGTCGGCGCAAAGGTAACGGTGCGCCAATGGCCCCAGAATGCCGAAGGCTGACCAAATACGGAAAATGCTCTGCAAACCTTAGTATCCCTATCCGTACATAGAGTTCCTTAAGAAAATCCCCCTTACCCCCTTTCATAAAGGGGGAATTCTTACCCTCCCTTTCAAAAGGAAGGTTGGGAAGGATTTCAAAATGCGAGTGTACGCATGAAATACTGTGCTTAGGTCTTTCTGACCTTCTCCTTTATTCTCTGGATGTGTCCCCTGCCCAATCCCTTGACCTCGCAGCCGAGCTCAAAGAAGAGCTCGATCTTCTCGTCATCCAGAATGCCGAAACAATCAACCACGGCGAGCGGCTCTCCTGCCATCCCCAGGATATCGTCAGGATCGAGCGAGAGGTATTCCTTGTGTCTCACCGCAAGAACCACCGCATCAGCGCCTTTCAGTGCGTCTGCCAGGGTGGGCGACATCCTCAACTCGCGCAACTGTTCCTGATTTCTGAAAAACCTGGCACGGCTCTCTCCGATTGCCGGATAGGTGTCCTGGTTCTCGAACTCCCACCAGTGCTCCACGTAGGGATCATGGACCTTGATCTCCGCACCCATCTCCGTGAGCTTCCTCACGATCAACTCTGAACCGCTATATCTGGTATCGCCCACGTCCTCCCGATACGATGCCCCGAGGATCGCGATCTGCGAGGCTGCCACAATCTTGCCCATGTTGCGCAGTGCGTCTCTCACGAGCTGTGCAGCATGGAGGGACCTCGTGTCATTGATGTTGATGGCCTGAGGGGTGATCGCAAAGATTTCATCTTCAAAACCGAGGAGGTGCCGGTAAGCCCACAGGCCCAAGCCCCCGTCCTTGGGAAGACAGTAACCACCTATGCCGGGG
Source organism: uncultured Desulfobacteraceae bacterium (assembly GCA_964412045.1). Classification (GTDB taxonomy): domain Bacteria; phylum Desulfobacterota; class DSM-4660; order Desulfatiglandales; family B25-G16; genus B25-G16. The sequence continues at coordinate 170 of CAYPNL010000351.1, read as the reverse complement.
CCTGGGAATATGATGTTGCTATGGGTCGGTCTCTGCTTGATGGCATTGAGCACCTTGACCAGGTCAACACCGTTGGTCTCGGCAAAGAGGCTCCACTCATCAAGGAATGCAAGTATGGTAGCCCTGTAGCTATTCTCCACAATCTTGCAGGTCTCGCTTTCAATAGGCCG
>CAYPNL010000350.1:0-7616 GCA_964412045.1 uncultured Desulfobacteraceae bacterium | reverse complement strand
ATGCCCACTTCCATCTCCATTGCCTGATTCCCGGAGGGGCTATGACCGGGGATGGGAAGCAATGGAAGCCGTGCACAAAAAACTACCTCTTCAACGAAGAGGCTTTGAGCCTCGTGTTTCTCGCGGAACATTCATCGAGCATATGACAGCAGCATATCAGCGCGGCACCCTGCGCTCTCCCGGTATCCTTGCCCTGCCCCATGGATTCGTCAGAATCCGTCAGTGTGGCTTTCTGGCAAACCGCTACAAAACCGAGCATCTGGCCAGGCTTCGATCCCTCGTAGGCCGTGTACCAGGCATGCATGAGTCAGCAGGGCACACCCTTCGGGAAATGATGCTGCTGCTCACCGGCATTGATGTGAGGATGTGTCCTTACTGCAAGAAAAGAAAAATTTCTCTTATTGCCTTGTCCAATTTTGGGGAGTACGATACTCAAGTAGCTCAATTTTCGTAAACAACACAATTAACGAAAGCTAAATGGTGTTACACGAGATAGATTCACGGAAAGGGGTAAACCTTTATGAAAGGAGGTAGATGCTATGAAAGTTGCGGTCTTAACAGGTACAAAAAAGATAGAGTTTACCGATAAACCCAAGCCAGTAATCAGTCCTTCTGAGGTACTGGTCAAAGTAGAGTACTGTGGAATCAGCGCTTCTGATGTCCATGGCTACGCAAAGGGAAATGTGATCCCACCTGGTACAGTTATGGGTCGTGAATTTTCCGGTGTAATCGTCGAAGCAGGAGAGGAAGTACAAAACGTGGAACTAGGTAGTCGTGTAGTGGTCAAACCGTTTGCAAATCCAGAAAATCTGCCTGGCCCCAAAAAGCCAATACTCGATATGTCGCAGTTGTTAGAAACGACAATTGGGGTCTCACCAAAATATGATGGAGCTTTTGCCGAGTATGTGAGAATCCCTTATCCCGACGAGATGCTTTTCGTATTGCCGTCCGAAGTGTCTTTTCAGGAAGCGGCTCTGGTAGAACCCCTCTCTGTCTCGTTACACGGCCTGCGCCTCTCAAGCCTTAAACGAAGCCGTATTGTGGTAATTGGCGCCGGGGTGATCGGTTTAGGTGTCCTCCAGTTCTTAAGATGGGGGGGAGCCGGCAAGATAATCGTGCTGGAGATCTCACCAGAGAAATCAGAGGTTGCACAAAGGCTAGGGGCCGACATTGTATTGAATCCCCTTACCGAAGGGGAGAAGCTCGTAGAAAAAATTTTTGAATTCACCGATTTGCTGGGCGCGGACATGGTCTTCGAATGCTCAGGGGCACAGTCCGCTTTGCAGAACTCCATTCGGTATCTCAAGAAGGGCGGGCAGATCATCGTGATTGGGTTTCAAGAAACAGAGATATCCTTCGATTTTTCTTGGATGGTGCACTGGGAGGTGGATATGAAGGGCTCCCTGGACTATGACAACAACGAGTTCCAATCTGTCATCGAGTTTCTGGAAAAGAAAGAGCTGAATACTGAGGCTTTGATAACTGACATTATTCCGCTGCATGATCTGGAGGAAAAGGGGTTTAAGCGGCTGCTTTCTTCACCTGAGGTCATCAAGGTATTGGTGAAACCGTGAGAGCAAACTATGAGCCAAGATGAGATAGGTATTGTAGCTAATTGATTGCAAGAAGTTACGCACTCCTATTTGGGATGGGTTTTCCTACATGCTCATCAGTTTCTCCATCCTGATCCCTCTGACTTTTCTGACCGCGTATGCGATTCAGGAGCTGAACATAAGCTATCAATCCGCTGCCGTCCTTATAGCAGTGGTGGGGGATTGCCGGGTCAATCGGAAAACTGATCCTGGGCCATTTTTTAGATTCCGTTGGAGGGATTAAAGTAATGATGCTGTGCGGGGTGCTGGCCGGCTGGACCATCGATGCAACCGGCACCTATTTTTGTGCCTTTATTCTGACGGTAATCAGCTCCGCTCTTTCACTGCTGCTCTTGTTGCCCCTTTACAGTTCCATGGCCCTGCAAAATGGACAGAGGATCTAGGGCGGCATGCCTCTCGAGGCACTTATGACTGATGAATTGTGGCTGCCAGAATTAGCCTGTGCAGAAGAAAGAGCTATAACCCATCTACCTAAATACCATGCCTTTTGTATCCTAAAAAGACCGGAGGGCCTTATGGAACTGATATTTGCATGAGATCTGTGGCCAGGATAAGCTCGCCCTGGTAAGTCTTCCGGCATTGCCCCTCGATATCGCTCCTGAGGCACTCCGGGTAAAAATGGGTTAAGACAAGTCTTGCGGCTCCTGCACGGGTGGCGATCTCCCCTGCCTGGGAGGGCGTGAGGTGTCCTTCCATCCCGTGCCCGTCCGGAAAGGAGGACTCAAGGATCAAGAGATCCGCATCCTTGGCAAGATCAACAATCTCTTCGCAGTAGCCTGTGTCGCCTGAATAGACCACGCTGTTACCTGAATTATCCTCGATCCTGAACCCGATGCTCTGGGCAGTATGCCGTAATGGAGCGGAGAACAAGCTGAACCCCTTGAACCGCCTCTTATCCCTCGTATCCGTGTGCAGCTCCTCTATCTCCATGAGCCCAGCAGGCAGATCGAGCCACCTCCCATAGGGCCTTTTCAGGCCCTCCAGAAACCCGGTGAAACCCTTCGGGCCGATGACGATAAAAGGTTTTCTCTTTTTGAGGACCGGAGGGTGTCGTGTAGCGAAGATAAGGTGGATGAGGTCTGCGGTGTGATCGGGGTGAAGATGGCTGATAGCAACATAGTCAATATCTTCGTGGGTGAGCTCGGCAATTGCGAGCTGCCTCACCGTGCCCGGACCGATATCCAGCAGAAGGAACACCGTATCGATGAAAAGGGCTATCGAGGGGGATGCCCTTTCAGCCAATGGGACCGTTGTGCCGGAACCTAATATAACAAGTTCCATTGAGCCTCGATCAATAGAATGCCTCATAGCAAAGACGCAATACTATTGCATCTCATTGTCCTTAAATTCGGATTTCGTCACCAAACAGAAAAAGTACCATATATACCGAGAATTTTTATCAAATCAAGAGTCACAGAGATCAGCCAAGATGCCATCTTCCCGGAATAGGAGTCTTGCAGAACTTGCACCTGCCGTCCTCGATATTGAAGGTGGTGATGGCGTAGCCCCTCCTGTCGATCAAGAGCTTGTGGCAGTTGGGGCAATAGGTATTGTAGGCGTCATGGCCTGGGACATTCCCGATATACACGTACCGTATGCCCTCCTTAAAGGCTATGTCCCTGAGCTGCTCCAGTGTTTTCACCGGGGTTGCCGGCAGCCGGTCTAATTTATACCGAGGGAAGAAGCGCGAGAAATGAAGGGGATAATCAGGGCCAAGCTCCCGTATGATCCAACCGCACATCCTCTTTATCATCTCAGGCGTATCTGTATACCCCGGCACTACGAGGGTGATGATCTCAAGCCAGATGCCTTTTCCATGGAGCATCTTCAGGGTATCGAGCACCGGTTGGAGCCTTCCGCCGTTGAGCTTTCTGTATATGTCGTCTTCGAATGATTTGAGGTTTACACTGGCAGCATCCAGGTATCGGCAGAGATCCTCAAGCGGCCTTTTGTTTATATACCCATTGGAGACCCACACGTTCTTGATCCCCTCTTGCCTGGCGAGCTTTGCGGTGTCATACACGTACTCGTAGTACGAAACCGGCTCTGAGTAGGTGTAAGCAATAGAAGGCACCTTCTTCTCCTTGGCGATCCTGACGACCTCAGCAGGGAAGAATTCCGTGTGAGAGACCTCCTCGGGTTTTCTCTGGGAGATCTCCCAGTTCTGGCAGTTAAGACACCTGAAGTTGCAGCCGGCAGCGGCTATGGAGAATACCTCGGTGGTTGGATAGAAGTGGCTAAGCGGCTTTTTCTCTATCGGGTCGATATGAACCGCGCAGGGGTTGCCATAGGCGAGGGAATACAGCTTCCCATCGATATTCACCTTTGACCGGCACACGCTTCTGTCCCCCGGCTCCAGGTAGCACCTGTTCGGACATACCCCACACTGGACATCCCTGCCGTTCGTGGTGTAATAAAAACCTTCTATAGACCACTTCCAGGGCTTCTCAGGAGCGTCGTTCTTGAAAACATGGCCTCTGATGTCGGCCCCGCCCTCATCCTTACCAGGCCAAAAGCAGTGCGCGTCTGCTGCAACCAAGAGGGAGAGAAGCCCCATCTCCTTCAAAAACTCTTTTCTTGTCAGCAACCGTTTCATGTCCGTTACTATTCCTTGCTAGTAGAGCGTTTGCTATTTACTATGTCATTTCGACCGAAGGGAGAAATCTGCTAAACCGTAAGCATCAAAAGATTTCTCGTTTTACTCGAAATGACAGGATTGATACGCTATTTAAGAAACGCCCTACTAGTTCTAAATCCGAAACTCAACTGAAGACGATTTTTGAGATCAACCACTTTGGCTGTACTTGGATAGTAGTTACATAATAATCCAATATATGCAGCGGTGCAATAGGTAAAGACTACTATGAGAACATCATTTCCATGAGCCCTTCAAGAGAACCACGGTGCTCGCTACCTTGAGCAGGATAAGCGCTGCAACGGCCGCCTGAATGCCTAAGAGAGGGATGACCAGGGTTCCGATGGCGAGGGTTCCGGCACCTGCACCGGCAAGGTCAGCGGCAAAGAGACCAGCTGCGGGGCTGCGCTCCTCTCCTATGATCTCGGCGGCAACGGGAAACTGTACCCCGCACATCATGGAGAAGAAAAATCCGTACAGAAAAAAGGTAAACTCCGGCATCACAGATCGAGAAAACGCTGCCCAAACCAGGTAGATCATAAGCAAGAGGATCATCCCTGCCTCCGCCTTGATGAGCATTTCCCTGCCTCTTCCCTTCCACCTGTTCCCCAGGATGGCGCCCGGCAGAAGACCGAGGAGGAACGAGGTGATTACCACGCCGACCTTAAGGTAAATATAGCCATAGAGCACCTGGAATGAGAACATAATCAGCATCTCCATACCCATGACGGCAAAGCCGGTTGAAAAGAGAACGAACTCCTCTTTTCGTATCAGGGAGATATATCCGGCAATCACAGCGATGAGCACCACGATAAACCAATTGGGGGAAGTCCCGTACTTTTTGAACCACTCCTGGAACATGATGTTGACAACCCTGGGTCGAAGGTCCGTGTTCACGGGCTCATCCGGATGAATAGATGTATTGATGAATTGAATTCTCTCCTTTGTCACGTTTCCATAGTAAAAGCCTTGAATATACGACGTGGCAATGGATTTCTTTCTCAAGTGCAACGGGATATCTGCTGAAAGCACCTCATCGCTCGCCAGAAAGTAGATCTCTTCCCCGGGGATAAGGAGCACATGTTTGTAGTGCGCCTTCACCGTATTGTAGATGGACGATAGTTTCTTGACTCGTTCTTCAGAGAGGTAGTTGGGGTTTGCCATGAGCGAGAATGAAAGGATTCCGTCCCTTGTCAGGATCTTCTTGCAGGAGGAAAAGAACTCGCTCGTATAAAAACGGTTGACCTGGAAGGTATCCGGCTCCGGCAGATCAAGGATGATCGCCGAATAACGATGATGAGATGCAGCGATAAATCTCCTTCCATCGGCAAGAACGGCCTTTATCGTGCCCTTGAGATCGAGCAGGCCGGAGGTGCGCGCCAGGGTAATCAAGGCGGGATCGAGCTCCACATAGTCAATGCTTTGTGGGGAGTATTTCATGATCTCATCCACAGTCTCGCCTATGCCGCCCCCCACCAGCAAGACATCTTCTATGCGATCGACCTGGGAGAGGGGATAGTGCACCTTTTCCTCTGCAGCGGTAATAGTAAGGGTGGAGTAGGTGGGCGATCCTGACTCCCAGATAGTGTACTGCCCCTCTTCCCTGGTGAGCATGATTCTTCCATAGGGCGACTCCTGGTAGCTGACAATATCCGATCCGTACTGGTTTTGAAGGGTTTTGAATTCAATGTCCGTATCAAGGGAGAACGAAAGGAAGGCCGCCACCGATAGCGCTCCTGCGGCGAACAGGAGATATCCCCCGGCACGGATAAGAAGGACGAGGGAGACCAAAATCAACAGCGATGAGGTGACCACGATGATCTGAAAAGGACTCAGAAGATAGACCAGGATGAAGCTGAAGAGAACACCGCCTGCTATGTCGCCGATATTGTCGGTTATATAGAGCTGCCCTGAGCTAAATACTCCACCCTGGGCTCTGATAACGGAAAGCGAGTAGGGGAGCAGAAACCCTATCAGAAATGCATACGGGGCGCTGAATGCGAGTATGAAGAAAAAGATGGGGTACAAGCCGGGCGATTCTCCATGGATGAAGATGATGTCCCTGAATATGCGTATGGCGCTTATCTGGATTAATGGGAGAAGCGCCGTTGCCAGGGCGATCATCGAGTAGAAAATCACCGTACCTTTTGTAAAATATTTTGAAACAAGGGAGCCTAACCCCCCTACCATGAGCCAGCAAAACAGCACGAGGGAGATCGTAATCTCATTGCCCGCGAACTGGGAGAGAAACTCTCGCACGGTAATGATCTGAATAGCGACAGAGGATATCCCCGTCCCGATGACGGATATGACGATGAGGTTGGTCAGATTCATGGAACCGACTGAGGATATGGGCTCCGTGTGACGTTTTCACTAGCTCAGCGCAACACCGAGACCCTCGTTATTTTGGCTCCCCTTCTTCAAAGGCCTGGACCTGATAGGTAGAGACCTGAAGTTTCTCCTTCTTCCAGCTATCATGAGAAAGGCCTGCCTTCATGCAGAGATGCGTTAAGAACTCCTCCTTATCGGGTAGCTGGTCCCACACCTGAGGGAGAAAGGTGGCTTCATGGTACCCCTTTGTTATAATTACCCCATCTTTTCCGGGTCTCAGTTTATGTAAAAGGTCCTCTGCATCGCTATAGGTAAGTTCCTGAGGAGCGGTCAGTATGCTGATCTCGATCTCTATCTTGTCGAACTCCTCCTTCGTTAAGGGAGGAAATCGAGGGTCCCTGAAAGCGGCATTGATGGCGTTTTCCCGTATCCCCTCGATTACCGTCTCCCTGGGCATGATATGCCCGATGCAACCCCTCAGGTTGCCGTCAATGGTAATGGTTACAAAGGTGCCCAGTCGTTCCTGAAATTTCTCCGGCAGGTCTTTCCCATCGATTGGTGGCTGCTCCACCTTGTTCAACCTATTGTCAATGGTGTTTCTGGCTACCTTCACAAGGTAGCTCCCTTCATCTTCAGACAGCCAGTCTGCCGTCCCCATCGTTCTCTCCCCCTTCTTATCAGAAAAATAGGTTCTACACTTTCCCTTTGACCGGTCATTGCCCAAACATACGGACCTGAAACAAGCGGCATTGAAAACCATGCATGTAAGGGCAAAAAAGAGGAGTATCTGATAAAGTCTTCTTTCGGTCACGTATGTATACTTTGATGTGTGATGTCTATGATACTATCACAACCGTAACACTTTGAAACTACCTGGTGAATGGGCATGGGGGCGTCTTTTTTCCCATCATACCCCAATAAAGACGACTCAGGAGGCCGCTTCAAACGAGCGCACACGGACAAAGACCCTAAAAGACAATGACCAGGTGCTTGTGTGCATGGTTTGAAGCGGCACGCTGATGCCCCCTGTTCAAGGG
>CAYPNL010000349.1:0-2172 GCA_964412045.1 uncultured Desulfobacteraceae bacterium | reverse complement strand
TTTGGACCAGATTGATGCGCATTTGACAAAGGCAGGCAATTTTTCCGAAAAGAACATACTCTATCTTTCTGAAACAGCAAAGGGGAATTATGTAATCCTGTCAACGAAGATCATTACCGGCGATGCCACAGAGATCCCTGTTTTGTACCTCTTTAAGAACAAGCAGGATAATTGGGTTGTTTGTGATGTTGCTATTGAAGGGGTGAGCATCGCGAAAAACTACCGGGCACAGTTCACTGAGATACTCGCAAACTCATCATTCAAGGAGCTCATAGCCAAGCTCAGGTCCAAGCAAGAAATGCCAAGCACCGAGGAGAAACAAGAATAACGGTTAGCTGAGATCCTGCTAGTAGCTGAGGCGGTAGCCGATAAAAAGCGTTGCATCTGAAATCCTCCATCGCCCTCGATTATCCTCAAGACGAGCGTGGATGTACCGGTACCCAAGGAGTAGCTCTCCATTCTCAGCCACACGGAAATCAAGGCTGGTTCTCACATCAAGGTATCTCTCCGCATCCGAAAAACAAAGAGACTCCGGGGCAAACGAAACGCCTGCCGATACCCCTAGGGGCAGGGGAGAAATAGTTGGGGGAATGCGGTATCGAGCTGAAACCAAAACGCCTACCGCCATCAGATCGCCTCTTTTTTGATCCCTCTCCACCTCTCCCGACACACCCTTGAGACCGAGATCAAGCCGTAATCCAGGCGCCCATAGCTCCTTGCCTACGGTTAATTTCATATCGGCTATCCAGTAATCATTATTTCGGTAAATCGCGCCGAGCCCGGCTGAAAGGATGCCCTGGCCGAGAGGCAGGTCGGCACAGTACCGTGCGTCCAAATCCGAACGGCTCGCTGTGACCTCAAGCTCATAGATGCCTGCAAATGAAGGAGTTGAGGTAAACAGAGCGATAAAGATGATCTGTACTATAATTTTTTTCATGCTCTTGCCGTACCTATTCAGCCACTAAGACACCAAGGCGCTAAGGTTCAAAAACCATTCTTTCGATACCATCTTATCTACTTCAGATAAAGGGATAAAATTCATACACGCCTGCCAGCGCCTAAAGCGCAGGTGATGGCGGGCAGGTCTATTGTTTGTGTCCCTGGCCCAGACCTGGCAAGCAAGGATTGGGTTTAGAGACATCGATACCGATATATTTACCCACATGATCAATATGCCTGTGTAGTCGCGCCAGGGCAGGCTTGGTGCCTTGGTGGCTACCTGAGAAAAATATCAAATATCATACTTAAATTTGTAGTAGATCAGCTTCTGGTACTCGATAATAAGCTCCTTGGTAAACCTTCGGCTCTTCCACCAATCCTTTGGGTTAAACTGCTGATAATGTGAGGGCAGCGAGATGAGTTCGACCTTGGAATCCTTGAAAACCCTCCTGAAGGTAAGATAGGCGCGACGAGAGTGCGTAAGGCTGGTCACGAGTATAAGAGACGTATACCCCCTATCAAGCACCACGCTTCGAACCAGTTCGGCCTCTTCTATGGTACTTCCGACCCTCTTCTCTGGAGTGATGATCGCCTCAGCCGGGATTCCAAAACCCTCGGTGATTCTCGCAAATAACTCCAATTCAGTGGGGTAATCCTTGACCTTTGCCTTCAGGTAATCGAGGCCATCGGGCTCAATCTCCTTTGCCTTGAGGAGGTAAGGAGCGAGTCCCTTCTGGAAGACATCAACCGCTGCAAGGGCATTAGCCACGCCCGGCCCTCCAAGGCAGACGATAAGATCCGCCTTCTGAGGCTTATGTTCCACGATGAGGTACTCACCGAATTGAACGAGCAGGGGAATGCGATATGCGGTAATGACGAAGTACAGGATGAATACAACAAGAAAGAGCCACTTCAAAAAAGAAAATGTAGGCCTTCGTCTTTCCTTCTTCTTGCCCATTGCCTCAGGCAGACCTAGTTCGTCGGTTTGCTGCGCGGCTTGTTCTCTTTGTTCCGTCTCCTGTTCTTGGTAGTCCATCCTCGGCACCCTTCCTTATTAGTAACACGTTAGCCTTTTGAAACTACCTGGTGAATGGGCATAGGGGTGTCTTTTCTTTTACCATGCCCTAAACGTAATGCACTGGCAGGCCCCAATACATCAGGGCACCGACCGCCATGGCATACAAGAGTCAGATCCGCGTTGCGCGTGTGCCCTGATGTATCAGGGCACGCTGA
>CAYPNL010000348.1:0-3340 GCA_964412045.1 uncultured Desulfobacteraceae bacterium | reverse complement strand
CTCAAGCATCTGGTGCAAGGATCGGGCGAATTCGGCTATGTCGCAGTCCAGAATATAGTTGAATTGGAGTCTGCCTTCCTGGGTAATATGCTTGGATATCCTGTGGAGTCTCTTTGACAACACCCGGATATGGTAGTCCCGATCCTCATTATCGGCGATAGCCCGGACGATTTCACGGATAGTTTTGACGGCCTTGAGGGGAGCTTCAGCGGTAATGCCGGTGATCTTCCGGAAATACTCCAGAAGGGTGCCGCTGAAACAATCGAAAACGGTAAAATGGGTCTTGTGGATCTCAGGGCAGAGCCGTGTGCCCCGGCCCATCATCTGTTCAAAGAGGATTCGCGATTTCACGGGCCGCAGGAACACGATATTCTCGATCTTCGGCACATCCACACCGGTGGAGAGCATATCGACGGTAACCACCACCCCGGGGTTTTTCCGGTTTCTGAACTCCCTTATCCGTTGAAGCGGCCGGTCCACGGATGAGCTGCCTGTGATCTTCTGGACAAAATCTTCTCCTCGGTTGAATTCCCCTTTCAAGATCTGCACGAGCTGATCGCAATGGGAGATATGGGAGATGTCATTCTGGGCGAAGATGAGGGTTTTCGGGAAATGGCCCGCCTGCTCTTCCTGATCAAGGAGGTACTTCTTGATCTCTTGAACGATCTTCCTGTTCCGGTCCGGGGCGGACCAGTCGATCTCCGTGGTGGGTGCGGGAAGCTCCCGCTCGTCTTCCAGGTTCTCAAAGCTGAGCTGACCGGTGTGGGTATCGATCAGGCCGACCTCCTCTCCCTCCTCAAGAAAGACTCCTCGTAAGGTGATATCTGATTCGATGGCTATGGCATCATAGTCAACGAGAAAGCCCTCACGCACGGCCCGCTCGTAGTCATAGCGAAACACGATTTGCTTGAAAAAGGAGGCGGTATGCGCGGCAGGCGTGGCGGTAAGGCCGATCTTGATCCCGTCGAAGTGGGTAAGCACCTCGCGCCATTTGCTCTCCTCCTGGGCCGTGTAGCCTCGATGGCATTCATCGGCAATGATCACATCAAAGGCATGGATGGGGATGTCTAGTTTCGGGGCATCGGCATCATCATCCTGATCCCCGGATGAGGATCGAAACATCCCTTCATCGCCAAACAGATTGATCCGCATGCGCTGGATAGTAGATACATACACGAAGGCGTCCCTGGCGCTGGGGTGTGTGAGATACTCTGAGGGCATTTGTTTAAAATCAAACCTGGTGTTCTCGTCCAGGTCCTCCTTCTGGATCTTCTGGCTGTAGACCTCGTAGATCTTATCGAATTTACGGCCGGGCTCTGCCTCAAAGCTTGCCATGGTAGTGACTGCCTGGGCCGCTAACGCTCTTCGATCCACGAGGAACAGGATGCGCTTGGCAAAACTGGATGCCATCAACCGATAGATGAGATTGACCATGGTAAAGGTCTTTCCTGTTCCTGTGGCCATGGCCACGAGCATATGCCGGTAGCCGTCCAAAAGGGCCTTTTCTATGGCATCGACTGCCTCGACCTGAAAAGGCCACAGCCTGCTGTCGTCTATTGTATGTTCTGCGAGCCACTGCCCGGCGCTTGAGTAGTCCTTGGCCAGCATCTCCTCAAGTGCTTTGGGGCTGTGAAAGGCGCTTACCTGCCGTGAGAGATTGAGAGGGTCCCTTAAATCCTGAAACCAGATAGTTATCCCGTTGGTGGAGTAGACAAAGGGTATTCGATACTCGCCGAAGGAACCGAGGGAATGATCCCCGGGTGGAAAACCCCTGGCATATCGTTTTGCCTGTTGAAGGACGTTCTGCGGCCCTATTGCCACTTTCTTCCCCTCGACACAGGCCATGGCCTTTCCTTCATGGAAAAGTATGTAGTCGGCGGGACCTCGTTCAGTGGGGTGTTCCTCGACAGAGCCGTGAAGGTAGCGGCTGTTCTCCCGAAATCGCACGATAGGTCCCCATCCCGCCTTCTCAAGGGCCTTGTCTATGAATCGCTTTCTGGTTTCCGCTTCGCTGATATTGTCATTTTCCATGGTCACCGTCTCTTGTTAAGGCTTACAGCATTCTTTCATACACCATGCTCAATATATTATCTTTTGCCAGGATGATGTGATCGAGTATTCTAATCCCGACCATATCAGCAGCGTTTCTGAGTTCCCTGCTTATGTCTTTATCATCCTGGCTGGGTGTCGGATCCCCGTTCGGGTGGTTGTGGACCAGAATGACTGTCGATGCCGATTCCTGAATTGCAGGCTTCAATACCTCGCGAGGGTGCGCCAGGCTTTGGTTCGAAAGGCCGACCGTGATCTGTTCGGTCTTGATGACATTATGCTTTTCATCCAATAAGACCACATGGAATTCTTCTCGACTCGCCTCGTGCGCCAGCCTCATAAAATGCTCCTTACAGAATGCGAGGGCATCGGAGGTGCTGGTGATCTTGTGAGCAGGCTTTGCACCAAGCTTTGCCTGGTCGGCCAATCGTTTGCCTAACTCAAGGGCTGCCATAATCTGACAATAGGCAGTCTCTCCGATTGCCTTACTTACCTGTTTCAATTCACCCCTTGCCTTTAGAGACAGCTTTTGGAGGTCATCTCCAAAAAGTGCCGCCAGTTTTTCCGCGGCCTGCATGGCAGATTCCCCCTGAAGGCCCGCGCGAATGAGGATTGCAAAAAGCTCGGAAGTCTTGAGTTCTGCGGGTCCCAAGCGAAGAAGACGCTCCCTCGGTCGATCTGCAGAAGGAGCACGCTTCACGGTAGCGGTGAAAACCCGCTGATCAATCCAACGGCCTGGATTGAGAACTTCTTTTTTTTCAGACCAGGAAAATTGAGGGTTTGACCTTAATCCATTTTTGGTAAGATAGCCGTCACGAACTAGTTCACCTATTATACGGCCTACAAAGGCTTTTTTTTCATCTTTGAGTGCAGTATAGATATCGTGCTTGTGAAAAAAATCTGTTGCCAACAAGACATTAACTACCGATTGGTACCTACTAAACCGTTGTGCGTCGGTAAGTGTTTTCATGTTTTCACTTAAAGCTATCTACCAAGACTAATAAATCTTTCTTTGACTAATGCTCTATGTTTCTTTGTTAACACAACGTATCATTTAAAAGAATAGGCGTAAAAACACTCCACCATTATTAGCATAACGCTCATAGCTCAAATGTGAAAGCAATACTTCCGGCGGACACGTATTACGAATCAGGTACGACAAGTTTGGCTTTAATTGAGCAACAGTGATGCCGGGGGAAGGATTCTTTTCGGAGCAATGGTGATTACGCGGGATAAACCCCAGTGAAATAGGCTCATCCTGTTGAATCCCCAAAGGGGTTCCCGAGGATTC
>CAYPNL010000347.1:0-5911 GCA_964412045.1 uncultured Desulfobacteraceae bacterium | reverse complement strand
CGCTTCAAACCATGCGCACAAGCACCTCGTCATTGTCTTCTAGGGACTTTGTCCGTGTGCGCTCGTTTGAAGCGGCCTACCAACTCGTCTTTATTAGGGTATGATGGGAAAAAAGACACCACCATGCCCATCGTCTCACCAAGAGCGCCTATGGTGCCTCGAGCAAAGGCCGGGATTCGTTTTCAAAAGGCTAACGTGTTACGTACTACCTTGTATGAAAACCTTTACACTGTCATTGCGAGGAGCGAAGCGACGAAGCAATCTCAACAAGGCTCCAAAACTACGCCATGAGATTGTTGCGTAATTCCCCGGCACGTTCTTTGGTCTCGCGGTCCGTGACCAACTCAACTCCCACCATACGGCCTAATCCCCGGATATCACCCATACTCTCAGAGGTCTTAGCCGTCTGGACCAGTTTAGATGCCTGTGGTCCCGGAAGATCGGCTGTTATCTCCGGGCGCCTCATCGCTATCCCTTCCTCGTATGGTTATTTTTCCTTTGTTTGGTTCAGCATATCTATGAGCGTTTCCCGCTGGTTGTGCTCAGGATTCTCGAGCACATCCTCAAGGAGCTGGTTGAGAATGTGCCCCACCCTGGGGCCAGGGGGTAAGCCCGTTATTGCCATGACATCATGACCGTTCAGCGCCAGATCGGTGATGCTGAGCGCAGGCGCTCTCCTCATCTGATCATAAACCCTTTCCCTGAATTCTTTAATCCAGCCCCCATAATCGCTTCCCCATCCATGTGCAAAGTCATCGGCCTTTCTGAGGCGTATGAGGTCATCGACGTTTTCCGCGCCTACCCTTTTAATAAATCGCCGTATCGATCTGTCGCTCAGCTCCTTTTTGTGGTCAAACATGTGGTGGGCAACCAAGATCGACACTCGAGAGGTCACCTCATTGCTGAACCGCAACCTCCTCATGATCTGCCTGGTAAGCTCGGCGCTTGCCTCTGCATGAGAAAAAAACCGCCACCTTCCCTCGATCCTCTTCCTGACCCGAGACTTGGCTATATCGTGAAACAGAGCGGAGAGCCTCAAGGCAGGTTCCCTCTCGATCACATCAACGGTCTCCATGATGTGACGGTAGATCGTGTATTTATGGAACTCGTTCTGTCGTTTCCTATACCCTTCGGCCAGTTCCGGCAGTATCACCCGAAGAACGCCCGTTTTCCTCATCAGATCGAATCCCACCGATGGCCGGTTGACCATGAGTACCCTCACGAGCTCATCCCGTATCCTCTCTATTGCTACCCCGTTCATGGCGTGGGAGAAGCTCGTTATGGCAGTGAGCGTTCCTTGATCAATAGAGTATCGGAGCTCCTGGGAGAACCGTATCGCCCTCATCATCCTTAATGGGTCTTCTTGAAACCTCTCCATGGGGTTCAGCACCGCCCGAACCACCTTCCTCCTGATATCTTCCCTGCCGCCGAAGGGATCGATGATTGTTCCCTCTGCGAGATCATAGGCCATGGCATTGATGGTAAAGTCGCGATGGGCCAGATCCTCCTCAATGCTTGCACCCCTTCCACCTGCTGGACCTCGAAAGCTGGTTACCTCGAAATGCCTGCCCTCGATCACCAGGGTCACGGTGCCGTGTTTTAGGTGAAAGCTCGTGATATTGGGGAAAAGATCCCGGATTACCCCCGGCGTTGCATTGGTTGCCACATCCCAATCCTTTGCCTGAGAACCAACCAGGATATCCCGTATTGCCCCTCCCACGAGAAATGCCTGGTAGCCTGCTTTCCTCAGCCTCCGTGAGATTTCCAGCACGGCAGGAGGAATCCTATCGTTTTCTCGAATGCGTGATGTGCGGGGTTTCATTTCCTGGTACCCATATCCATAAATGCGGTGGTGTATTCTTCAAACTGGGTTTCAACACAACACTGTTGCTCTTACTTTCTGCCCCTCAAATAAATCGCCTTTTCCCTGTCCCCGAGAAGCTCGACTTCCTCTATGCTAAAACCAACCTCTTTCACAAAAGAGACAAGCTGTTCAGGGGACAACCTATTTCTGCTATGACGCGGCGGCATACCCCACCTCCTGAGATACCGAACGGCCAGTTTCATCCATTCAAACCAGTTCATGCCGTATCCCGTGAAATCCACTACGAGCAACAATCCCTGATCCTTTAAGATCTGATGGCTCTCCTGTAAAACCCTCAGGGGATTCTCTACCACGTGTATCAGATTGGCGATGAATACGGCATCAAAGCGTTCCGAAGGAAAAGAGGTGTCTTCACAGTCGGCCTTCTGGATGGTGATGTTTTGAAATTTCTGCACATAAATTCTTGCCATGTTCACCATCTCATCCGAAGAATCGGTGGCAATCACCTGTCGTGCGCTTTTCGCTATCGAGCTGGTGAAATATCCCACTCCACAGCCGAATTCCAACACATCACCCAGGACTCCCTCTCCGGATAATTTCTCAGTAATTGCGCCCAAGATCTCCTTTCCTACAATATACTCCTGATCGCTTATATAGGTGCGGGCAACATTGCCCCAATAACGTTCATCGTGCCCTGTCATAGGTCGATTCTCAACAAGATATAAAATCGCTTCGCGATTTTATATAACGCGGCTTCACCGCTCTAAAAAAAGGAACTTCCTATACTATTACTTCGGCTTACCCCTTTTCCCTTGAAAAATACCGCGATAATGCTTGAATGTATACACAAAGCACCCTATCATTTAAAGAGGTTTCAGGGGAAACATTGAAAAACCAAGGAACATCAATACCATAACCCCATGAATCAGTAGATTCTACATGTTCGCCGTTTTCCCTTCTCCGATAGGCAAAATACTACACGGTGAACAGTTAAGAGTGAACAATATGCATGAAGGGCAACGGATAAGGGACAACGGACAACGGTCAGCCCGGATTTACATTGGCACATCAGGTTGGACTTACAACCACTGGATCGAGGTATTTTATCCGCCGGATTGCCCGAAGGCCAAATGGCTCGAGTTCTACGCTGCCCATTTCAGAGCTGTTGAACTAAATGCCAGCTTTTACCGTCTCCCCAAGGCTCAGACCTTTGTGAACTGGAGGAAAAGGACTCCCGATGATTTCCTGTGGGCATTAAAGGCCAGTAGGTACATCACCCACGTGCGCAGGCTTACTGAGGTGGCTGAGCCCCTGGAAAGGCTCTATCATGCTGTGGAGGGGCTGAAGGAAAAATTGGGGCCGATCCTCTTTCAGCTTCCGCCCAGCTTACGTTTTCATGAAGAGGTATTCGGACACTTTTGCAGTAACCTCAAGAAAGATCGCCTTCATGCCCTCGAGGTGAGGCACGCGAGTTGGGAACACCAAAAGGCCATAGATATGCTGAGGGATCACAACATAGCCCTCTGCGCTTCCGATACCGCTGGTCGCTACCCTTACATAGAAGAGGATACGGCATCGTTCATCTATATCAGACTGCATGGCTCCCAACAGCTCTACGCCTCTGAATACTCCGAAGTGGAATTGCAGGCCTATGCACAAAAAATCAGGCAGTGGGCTAAAGACACCTACCTCTACTTCGACAACGACTACCATGGGTATGCCGTAAAGAACGCGAGGAGAATGCAGGAAATCATAGGGTTATCATAAGGTCGATCATGAGGGCCGTATCTTTGATGGCTTCTTAAAAAGCGTCACCCCGTTGAAAAACGGGGTCCAGGTCTTTTGTGGCTCTTTGAACAATACTGGATTCCTCCCGGACTTGGTCCGGGATCCGCCGGAATGACAAAAAATACGACCATGACTTTTTACAAAACCATTATGCTTACTAAGTGGTTCTTCACCACTTATTTTAGGCATTATTAGTGCGTTACCCGACATGCGCTCAGAGCGCTTTTCCCCTGATTACATTAAAAAGGAGCCAGAAGGTACCGGCCGTGACCGCTGAGTCCGCCAGGTTAAAGGCAGGCCAATGGTAACCGGCGACAAAGAAATCTAAAAAATCGATTACATACCCCAGCCGAACCCTGTCTATAAGGTTTCCTACGGCCCCTCCCAGGATAAGGGAAAGTCCTATCATAAACCATGTCTGGTTCTTTTTTGCCCAGAATAAGAGAAGGATCACGCCTATGGCAGCAATCGTTGCGGCGAGCAGAAAGAGAGGGAAAAGACCCGATTTCGTCTGATTGAGGATGCCAAAGGCCATCCCTCTGTTCTTCACCAATACGATATTGAAGAATCCGGGGATTACCGAAAGGATCTGGTGCGGTGGCAGGTGGCTTGAGGCCAGCCATTTGGAAACCTGATCGATCAATACTACGATCACCGGCAGCCCGATAAATACGGCATAAGTCCGTTTCATTCGCTGAGATCGAATTCCTTTACGATATCCGCGCATCGCCTGCACAGGGAAGGGTGCTCCCTGTCCTGCCCAACGGTGGAGTCGTGGATCCAACATCTCTCACATTTTGGGTGTGGCGAGGCTATGACCTTGATCCATAATCCGGGGTAGTCCTGGCTCTCGTAGCCCCCGTCAAGGCCCCCTTCATCCACGAATTCCATGCCTGAGACGATACAGATGGAGCGAAGCTCCTCACGGTACCCCTCCAGATCCCTTGCGAGGCTCGGAGGAACCGCTAGGAGTACCGAGGCATCTAAAGAATGACCAACAATCTTCTGCTTCCTTGCTTCCTCCAACGCCTTGGTGACCTCTCTGCGCACGTTCAACAACAACTCCCAGCGTTTCATAAGCGCTGCATCCTTCCATTCCTCTTTCACGGAAAGGAAGGTGCCGGCATGGACGCTCGGTGGTCTTCCATCCGAGAGAAGATAACCCCATACCTCATCGGCCGTAAAGGGGATGACAGGAGAAACGATTCTTACGAGGTACTCCAGGATCTCGCTTAAAACCGTCTGGGCGGACCTCCTCTCCTTTGACTTTGGGGCTGAGACATAGAGCCTGTCCTTCACTATATCCAGGTAAAACGAGGAGAGGGTGAGCACACAAAAATTATAGACGGCCTGATAGATGGAGTGATACTCGAATCTCCGGTATGATTGCAGCACCTCTTCCGCTAATTCTTGGAGTCGATGAACGGCCCACCTGTCAAGCTCCAGCAGTTCATCATAGGGGACACGGTCCTCTGAGGAATTAAAGTCATAGAGGTTTCCGAGCAGGTAGCGGAAGGTGTTCCTGAGTCGGCGATACGCCTCGGTTAATCTATCCAAGATCTCCTGAGAAAGCCGTATGTCACCCTTGTAATCCTCGGATGCTACCCACAATCGCAGTATCTCCGCCCCATATCTGTTGATGATCTCTTCTGGCTGAATGACATTGCCCCTCGATTTGGACATCTTCCTTCCCTCTCCGTCCACCACAAACCCATGTGTGAGAACGGACCGGAAAGGGGCTTTCCCTCTCGTGCCCACAGAACATAAAAGCGAGCTATGGAACCAACCCCTATGTTGATCACTTCCCTCAAGATAGAGATCGGCCGGATAGCTCAGGTAGGGTTTTCTTTGTTCAAGAACGGTAAAGCTGACCCCTGAGTCAAACCACACATCAAGGATATCCGTTTCCTTCTTGAACCTATCTCCGCCGCACTGGGGACAGGTTGTTCCCTCCGGCAAAAGCTCATCAACGGACAGGTCAAACCAGATATCAGTCCCCTGTTCCTCGACAAGCTGGGCCACGTGTTCCAGGATCTGCTGATTGATGAGGTATTTCCCGCATTTCAAGCAGTAAAAAATCGTTATCGGAACCCCCCATGATCGCTGCCTTGAGACACACCAGTCGGGCCGATTCTGAACGAGGCCGTAGATCCTCTCCTCCCCCCATTGTGGGATCCACGCAACATCCCGGATGGCCTCGAGTGCTTCCTTTCTCAAGCCGGTCTTATCCATGGAGATAAACCACTGCTCCGTGGCCCTGAATATGACGGGGTTCTTGCACCTCCAGCAATGCGGATA
>CAYPNL010000346.1:0-1748 GCA_964412045.1 uncultured Desulfobacteraceae bacterium | reverse complement strand
TGTGCACATGGCTAACAGCGGTGCTATCCTGGATATCCCGGAGAGCTATTTCGATGCTGTTCGACCTGGAATCCTCATGTACGGGCACTATCCCTCATCTGAAACATCCCGCTCTATAGAGCCCAGACCGGTGATGACCTTAAAAACCTTTGTGGCTCATGTGAGGGAAATGCCGGAGGGCTACCCTATCAGCTATGGCAGACGGTGGGTGACCAGGATGCCCACGAAGATAGCGGTGCTGCCCTTGGGCTACGCTGACGGCATAGACCGCAGGTTCACCAATAATGGCGAGGTGCTGATTCATGGGAAGCGGTTCCCTATGGTAGGAACGATCACCATGGACTACCTCATGGTGGAGGTAGGTGATGAACCGGTAATGCCCGGAGACGAGGCGATTATCTGGGGAGAATCCCCCCGGGGTACTATACAGCTCCTCAATGTAGCAGAAAAGATAGGAACAATACCTTATGAGCTCACCTGCGGGGTATCAAAGAGGATAAAACGGGTATACTTCGGGGATCAGTGATCAATACGGAGGCGGCAATGATGATAGGGATTTTGAAGGAAATCAAGGCAGAGGAAAACAGGGTTTCTATGACCCCTGCGGGCGTGGAGGAGATGGCGCAGCACGGCCACACCGTGCTCGTGCAAAGCAATGCCGGCAAGGGGAGCGGACTTAAGGATGCCTTGTATAGGGAAGCCGGGGCTGAGATCATCGAAAAAGCAGAGGATATTTACGCAAAGGTGGATATGGTCATGCACGTGAAGGAGCCCCTGGCAACGGAGTACGGGCTGATCAAGGAGGATCAAATCGTCTTCACCTATCTCCATCTGGCCTCATGCGAGGAACTCACCAAGGCCCTTATCAAGAGCAGGTCCGTAAACATTGCCTATGAGACGATTCAGAAGGATGACGGCCCCCTGCCGTTGCTCACGCCGATGAGCGAGGTGGCGGGCCGTATGTCCATTCAAGAGGGCGCCAAGTACCTGGAGATGGCCCAAGGAGGCGAGGGCATGCTGCTGAGCGGGGTGCCCGGCGTTGATCCGGCAACCGTGATCGTGATCGGTGCCGGCACGGTGGGGACGTATGCGGCCAAGACAGCCTGCGGCCTCGGCGCCAAGGTGTATCTGCTCGATATCGATCTGGATAGGCTTCGCTATCTGAGCGATGTCATGCCCAAGAATTGTTTTCTCTTGATGTTCAGCCAGGCAACTATACGCAGGCTCATCAAGGAGGCAGACCTTGTAGTGGGAGCTGTGCTCATCCCGGGAGCAAAGTCTCCCAAATTGGTAACGCAGGAGATGCTAAAGACCATGAAGAAGGGCTCGGTCATGGTTGATGTGGCTATCGACCAGGGCGGCTGTTTTGAAACCTCGAAACCCACCACCCATGCAAACCCGATCTATACCGTGGACGGGGTGGTCCATTACTGCGTGACAAACATGCCGGGAGCCGTGGCCAAGACCTCCACTATGGCTCTCACCAATGCCACCCTTCCTTATGCGATCGAGATCGCTGACAAAGGATGGAAGCGGGCCTTCCGGGAAAACCCGGAGATCAGGAGGGGCGCCAACGTGGTCAAAGGCAAGGTCACCTACAAAGGCGTTGCCGATGCCCTCGGTCTTGAGTATACCCCAATCGAACGTCTGCTGGAAAAGTGATCTCCTTCGCGGTAGATTCCCGTTTGCATTGCATGACTATGGGGCATCTGTTATGAATATCACATTGATAACGCTCTGCGATAATA
>CAYPNL010000345.1:0-2587 GCA_964412045.1 uncultured Desulfobacteraceae bacterium | reverse complement strand
AGTAGGCTAAGAAAGGTTCCTATGCCCTGGATAAAAGCCATAGGATTCGATCTCTTCAATACCCTCCTATTCATTGAGCCCTCAACCATGGAGGAGGCGCTCGAGAGGCTTACCCTAAGCCTCATTATGAGCGATATCCCGGTGGAAAAAAAATCATTCAAGGATGCTTACCGCGAATCCGCCGTCCGGTTCACGCATGAAACCCGTGTGGATGGGAAGGAGACGCATAACCGTTTTTGGATCAGCGCTGCCCTCCTGAGCCAGGGGTATGAGGTTGATCCTGAGGACTCTCGAATCGCAAAAGCGGTCAATGCCTATTTCTCGGCCTTTATGGGCCGCTGCCACCTCATCCCCGGCGCCATGGAGATGCTTGAAACCCTCAAGGGCACCTACCGATTGGGGCTGCTCTCAAACTTCACGCATCCGCCTGCCATACGGGAGATCATCGACTCCCTCGGGCTCACTCCCCGCTTCGATGCGGTGCTCATATCAGGTGAGCTGGGCTATCGAAAACCGCATCCTCTGGTCTTCCAACAGCTTATGCGTGAGCTTGAAGTCAGGAAGGAGCACATTCTCTATGTGGGAGATGATCCGGAGCCCGATATAACCGGCGCCCGGCAGGCAGGAATCAGGCCCGTCTGGTTTACCTATGTTCGCGACAAAAGGCTTCCCTCATCGCCGGGCATAGCCGGCATTGCGTCCCAGGATCCAGAGGGAGATGTCACGAGAATATCGGAATGGGCTGATCTGCTTTCCCTGCTGGATGAGGAGTCTTAGGGGCGTATGAATGGAAAATCGGACAAAATTTACAGAATCTGGATGGGGCAACTGGAAAGACGATAGAGGGCAAGGCAATCTGATATCACGAGACAGTGAACCGCCCAACCCGGGTTAGAGAATCCCTTTTTTTAGCCTCTCATACATCGTACAGCCATCCTGGAAGCCCAATTGACAAGCCTCTTGGGCATCGCGTACTGCCAGGACCACCTCGCCTCTCTTATCATGAATACGCGCCCTGTAATAGTATGCCCAGGCGTTATCCGGCTTTAGCTCAATGGCTTTGGTGAGATTTGAGATGCTTTCATGGTAGTTTCCCTCTCTCGCATAAAGCCAGCCAAGATTATCGTAGGCTTCGACATAGGCAGGATTGAGCTTGACTGCGGTTTTGAATTCTGCGGTAGCCTCATCATAATGGCTTATACCCATAAGGGCACGCCCCCTCCAGAAATAGGCCTCGGCATTCTTGGGATCAATCTTAACCGCCCTATCGAAGGCTCCAATTGCCCTGTCGAATTTTCCCTCCTTATAATAGCGGTAACCAACGAGGATATATTTCTTCACCTTCTGTTTGCCGCTCTTGCGAGCCTCAAAGGCCCTTTCAATCTGGCCGAGTTGCCCCATGACCTGACGCTCGAGATCGTGTAAAAATTGAGATACCGGCCGCACCGGGCTAAAGGTATCATGACCTTTGATTTTGTTCAGGAAACCATAGGAGAGAATAACAAAGGCGATCAGAGCAAAAGCAATCACAGCGATCGCTACACGATCAATGGGGCCCTTCCCTTTTTCAGCCATGGAGGCAACCGAAGGAATGGACGAAGAAGGCAGGGCAGGAGTACTGGGTGATTCTGAATCAAGACTATTTCTCAAGAGGTTGCCTCTTTTATCTCAAAGAGGTTGCCGTCGAAATCTGCAACAAATGCAAGAAAAGCTTCTCCTCTCGGAATTCGGCGCACCTCAAGGCCGTTTTCCTCACACGTTTTAAGAAACGTCTCTCGTTCTGCAACCTCAAGACAGAGGTGCTCAAAGGTAGCCTTTCGCAAGGGCGATTCCTCCGGCACAAAGACCTCGACAGCAAACCCTTCCTGTTCATAAAAGATCATCAGGCATCGCTGAGCGCTATGAAATATCCGCTCTGTTATAGCCTCGGTGAGCTCCGTAGTTTTGATCTTCGCCAAGCCAAGAATGCCCTCATAGAATCGGTCTGCTCTTTCCTGTGAACTGCACACCAGTCCCACGTGATGCAATCTCATGCCCGCTGCCTCCTGCGATGAATATTCTTCAAATCCGTCACCTTTCTCGAATCGATTTATATGTAATAGGATCGTACACTATAGAGCTGGCGGAAAGAGTTGGCAACAATCATGCTCTACACCGAGGGTAACTCGGGATTCCTTATCCGTGCGAGATAGGGATTACCCTTTGGTATCGGGCGCCAGGTTGAAGTTCTACCCTTCGGTTGCTCTTGATTCAAGTTTCACATCAGGTTATAGACTGTCACGATTTCATTCATGTCAGAGTCTACCAGAACTGCTTTATTGGTGCATCGGTCAATAGAGCTGATTAAGTGCTTCAGGTGTTTGACAAGGCGGTCCCTGTCCTTCTTATGCAGCCTGTACTCCAATGTGTCACCCTGCCTCCTCACTGGCGTTCCGTACTTGACTATTAACTCGATATAATCCTTGGGGATTCCTCTCTGCTGAGATCGTTTATTGGCGTGATTGGATACCTTCATGCTTTTACCCCTTTGCCTGCCCCAGATCTTTCCGGGGTAGTATCAGCATTGAAGCCCTATCTTGTACTCGCC
>CAYPNL010000344.1:0-3038 GCA_964412045.1 uncultured Desulfobacteraceae bacterium | reverse complement strand
TTCACGAGCTGGACTTTCACCCCGATGGCTTTGAGTGGATCGATTGCAGCGACTCGCAGGGGAGCATCCTCAACCTGCTGCGCAAAGACCGCTCAACAGGGGATATGGTGCTCGTGGCATTAAACTTCACCCCCGTGCCCCGCTTAAACTACCGGGTGGGCGTTCCCGGCAAAGGATACTGGAGAGAACTCCTGAACAGCGATTCAATGGAATACGGGGGCAGCGGTCACGGCAATATGGGCGGCGTTGAGGCATCCCGCGTCTCCTTCCATGGCCGCCCTTACTCCCTTAACCTTGCTCTGCCGCCGTTAGGGGCCGTATTCTTTAAAAGCAACGGGCACGCGTTTGACCCGAACCTTACCTAACATAGTAGGGAACGATCATTATGAACCGATATGTGTGCATACACGGTCACTTCTATCAACCTCCCAGGGAGAATCCGTGGCTGGAAGAGGTCGAACTCCAAGATTCCGCCTATCCCTTCCACGACTGGAATGAGAGGATCACGGAGGAGTGCTACGCGCCGAACACGGCCTCCCGCATCCTCAACACGGAGAAGAGGATTGTAGAGATCGTCAACAACTATGCAAAGATCAGCTTCAACTTCGGCCCGACGCTCCTTTCCTGGATTGAGCGGCATCGTCCTGCGGTATACGGGGCGATCCTCGAGGCGGATCAACGCAGCCGCGAGCGATTCTCAGGCCATGGATCAGCCATAGCTCAGGTTTATAACCACGTGATCATGCCGCTGGCCGCCACCAGGGATAAGCGAACGCAGGTCATCTGGGGAATGCGGGACTTCGAGCACCGCTTCGGAAGAAGACCGGAGGGTATGTGGCTTCCGGAGACCGCCGTTGATCTTGAAACGCTGGAAATCCTGGCGGAACAGGGGATCGCCTTTACCGCACTCGCCCCTCATCAGGCACAACGGGTACGGGGGTTCGAGGGGGAGTGGCAGGATGTGAGCGGAGCCGGTATAGATCCCAGGATGCCCTACCAGTGCAGGCTCCCCTCTGGAAAAACGATGGGGCTCTTTTTCTATGATGGTCCGGCATCGCGGGATGTGGCGTTCGGGGGGCTGTTGAGAAGCGGTGAGAATTTTGCATCACGGCTGCTTGGTCTTTTTTCCGAGGCAGAGGGACCCCAGATCGCCCATATTGCCACGGATGGAGAATCCTACGGCCACCACCACCGGTTCGGGGACATGGCCCTCGCCTATGCCCTGCACCATATCGAGTCGAATAACCTGGCAACGATCACGAACTACGGGGAATACCTGGAGAAGTTTCCACCGGCCTTTGAGGTTGAGATCTTCGAGAATACCTCGTGGAGCTGCTCGCATGGAATCGAGAGGTGGAAGGAGGATTGTGGGTGCAACACAGGGGCACACCCCGGATGGACTCAGACCTGGCGTCCACCCCTCCGCGATGCCATGAACTGGCTCAGGGATACGCTCGCGGACCTCTATGAAAGGGAAATGAACTCATATGTTCGGGATCCCTGGCAGGCAAGGGACGAGTATATCTCGGTGATTCTGGATAGATCCGCCCGGAACGTGGAGGCCTTTCTCGTGCGTCAATGCACCAGGGATCTTTCACAGGGGGAAAGGACGAAACTCTTAAAGCTCCTTGAGATGCAGCGCCATGGCATGCTCATGTTCACGAGCTGCGCGTGGTTCTTTGACGATATCTCCGGCATCGAGACCATACAGGTGATGCAGTATGCCTCAAGGGCCATGCAGCTGGCCAGGGAGGTGAGCGGAGAGGATCTTGAGCCCCGGTATCTTGAGTACTTGAAGCAGGCCCCGAGCAACGTATCGGAGTTCAGAAACGGTGCAGAGGTCTGGGAGGCGCTTGTGAGGCCGGCAACCGTCGATCTTCCCAGGGCAGGCGCCCACTATGCTATCTCATCGTTATTCGAGGAATATCCGGAAACGATAGAGATATTCTCCTACACCACCAGAAGCGAGGTCTATGAATTGAAGGAAGCGGGGATCCAACGGCTCGCGGTAGGCAAGGCCGTGGTCCGCTCCGACATTACGGGTGAGGAAGCGGAAATAGGATTCGCGGTGCTGCACCTCGGTGATCATAACCTTATCGGGGGAGTCCGTGAATACATGGGCGATGAATCCTTCTCAGACATGTGTGGGGAAATCAAGAAGGCATTTGGGAAAAGCGACATTGCGGCGATCATCCGATTGATGGACACCTACTTCGAGACACACAACTATTCGCTCTGGCACCTGTTCAAGGACGAACAGCGGAAGGTGCTGAACAAGATCCTTGAATCAACCCTCAGGGAGATTGAGACCTCGTTCCGTCAGATCTACGAGCGTCATTACCCGGTGATGCAGGTGATGAGGGAGATGCGAATTCCCCTGCCCAAGGCATTCTCCACTGCTACTGAGCTGATTATCGACCATGATATGAGCCAGGAGCTTGAGAGAGAAGAGCTTGACTTTGAAGAGATAGGCAGGCTGGTTGAGGAGGTGAAGAGGTGGTCCCTGGAGCTGGATAGAAAAAGCCTCGGGTTTGTGGTGAGCCAAAAGGTCAACTCCCTTATGCAAGAATTCTCTCATGAACCGGATCGGATTGGGGTCATCGAGACGATCGAGAACCTCTTGGTTAGCCTGAGCGATCTCAGCCTGGAGACAGACCTCTGGATCGCGCAAAATGTCTACTTCTCTCTGTGCAAGGCCCGGTATGATGCTACGGAACAAAGGGCCTCACAGGGTGATGAGGCTGCACAAACGTGGCTCAAGCATTTCAACGGCCTGGGAGAATACCTTAAGGTAAGATGCCGGTAACGGATTTTTTCATCTCCCAAGGAATTTTGACAAAATCGTGAAAAATCGTAACACGTTAGCTTTTTGAAAACGAACTCTCCGGCCTTTGCTCAAGGCACAATAGGCGCCCTTGGTGAGACCTATGGGCATGGGGGTGTCTTTTTCCCCATCATACCCTTGAACAGGGGGCATCAGCGTGGCCCCCCCCACCCAACACCCACAACCACCCGACCCGTCTTTCTTTTGCTTTTGT
>CAYPNL010000343.1:0-2673 GCA_964412045.1 uncultured Desulfobacteraceae bacterium | reverse complement strand
AACTACCTGGTGAATGGGCATAGGGGTGTCTTTTCTTTTACCATGCCTTTCAATAGGGGGCCTCAGCGTGCCCTGATACATCAGGGCACACGCGCAACGCGGACTTGACTATGGTATGCCATGGCGATCGGTGCCCTGATGTATTGGGGCCTGCCGGTGCATTACGTGTAGGGCATGGTAAAAGAAAAGACACCCCTATGCCCATGCGTCTCACCAACGGCGCCTATTGTGCCTCCAGCAAAGGCCGCGATTCGTTTTCAAAAGGCTAAAGTGTTACCCCACTTCCAGTAGACTAAACAGAGAGCTATGTTCTTGGTGGGTGGATTCTTTGCTCGTATCCGGATAACCCCCTTTTTGTTTGACACTTTTAGAGCATTTCCCTAAACTCCCCCGTGGACACGATAAGCTTTGGACAGGGATATTCTTTGTTCCTGTACGCATTGTATCTATCCAGGAAGAGCGGAGAGGTTTCGGCATGGAATTACCCGAGGTGGCCCTGATTGAACATCGCTTTGATCCCCAGAAGATTGAGGATATTCCGGCTGAGGTGATACGGCAGTTGAGATCGCTCCGGCTTCAGGAAAGGATCAGGCCGGGCGACACTGTGGCCGTTACTGCCGGAAGCAGAGGGGTGAGCAACATCGGCATCATCACCAGAACCATCATTGACGAACTGAAGCGCGTAGGGGCTCGGCCATTCATCTTTCCTTCCATGGGAAGCCATGGAGGAGCAACCGCAGAAGGACAGATCAAGGTTCTCGAGGGATATGGCATTACCGAATCCCAGATGGGTTGCCCGATCCTCAGTACCATGGAGGTTGCCTATTTGGGTGACGCTGAGGATGGGTTCCCTATCTATGTTGATACGCACGCGATGGAGGCAGACCATATTGTCGTTGTCAACCGGATAAAGCCTCATACCAAATTCGATGGCCCTATCGAGAGCGGCCTCATGAAGATGATGGCTATCGGCATAGGGAATCAGGTGGGGGCCCGCTATTACCATCAGGCGGCAGTGAGATTGACCTTTCACAGGATTCTTGAGACAGTAGGCCGCGAGGTTTTAAGGAAATGCCCGATACTCTGTGGGGTGGGGATCGTAGAAAACGGCTATGATCAGACCTGTTTGATCAAGGCCCTGCTCCCCGAAGAGATCCCGAAGGGAGAGGAGGCGTTGCTCGTGATTGCGAAAGAACGGATGGCTCGTCTGCCGTTTCATGATATCGACGTGCTCGTCATTGATGAGATCGGTAAGAATATCTCAGGAACGGGCATGGATATCAATGTCACGGGTCGCAATCGAGACATCCTCGGTGATTACACGACGAGCCCCCGGGTTGGGCGTATCTTTGTGAGGGATCTCACCGGTGAGACTGAGGGCAATGCCCTGGGTATCGGGCTTGCCGACTTTACCACCACACGAGTTGTGGAGAAGATGGACCGCAGGAAGACCTATATCAATTGTCTTACCGCGGTTAGCCCGGAAAAAGGGGCGATTCCTCTGTATTTTGATACGGACCGAGAGGCCCTCGAAGCCTGTTTCACGAGCATTGGCGATAAAGCCCCCAAGGATGTTCGGCTGGTTCATATAAAAAATACATTGCTTCTTTCAAGGATTTCTGTTTCCCAGGCCTTTGAAGGAGAGATCACCGAGAATGATCATCTGAGGAGACTCAGCGAGTGGGAGACCGTGTCTCTGGATGATCAAGGGAATATCATAAGCCCCTTTGATTCGTAGTTACGTCAGAAAGGATATCCGCTGGGCTTGGTCGGCGACGGTTCTCGAGGAGTAATGGAGTAGTGGAGTATTGGAGACCATCACTCCATCCCTCCATCCCTCCATTCCTCCACCCCTCGAGTCCCCCCCATCCCTCGAGCTCGAATGCATCCTTACGCCCCTGCTACTGGCTTAGAACCTATCTAATTCTGGGGCGTGCTTTACTGGATGACGAAGCCGGCATACCCTACCACGTAGCTGTAGTCGCCGCTCACATCTCCAGAGGTGGCATACTGTATAAGACGAGCCTTTGTTGCACCCATCTCTTTTGCTGCGATGAGGGTTATCGTCGTCGGCACTACCCCGCACATGGTGATGTTATTCCTGGTGACGGTATCCAGAAGGCCGGATGGGTCCATGGAGAGGATCCTGTCGATTGCCAATTGATCCTTCTGCTTGGCGCTTTGCTGAGATTCGTAGTGTGTCATATCCGTACTGGCGATAAGCACCACAGGTTTTCCATATCTCTTGATGGCCCTGGCAGTGGCCATACCTATCTCCTCGCAGATTCCATAGTCTGCCCTGCTCAGTACAAGGGGAACCAAGGCCACCCCAGGCATAACGTATTGGGCAAAGGGCAGCTGTACCTCTATGGAGTGCTCATGGACGTGGGCCTGCGTATCCGACTTGAGATAGCGGGATTCCTCTATCAGAAGGCCGGCCAGTTCTTCATTGATGGGGACCTCACCTGCAGGCATCTGCCATATTCCCTGTGTCATGACTGCATAGGGGGATCCAAGGCCGTGGTGGTTGGGGCCCATGACGATGATGTCCGCAGGAATCTCTGCCACGGAAAAGACCGCGCCGGCCACACCACCCGAGTATATATACCCTGCATGGGGGGATACAAGGGCCACGACCTTTTCTTTATTTTGTCCTGTTTTGATCCTGGCTGA
>CAYPNL010000342.1:0-5328 GCA_964412045.1 uncultured Desulfobacteraceae bacterium | reverse complement strand
TTCCTTGAGTTGAGGGGATTTTGCTCTATCAACCCAGCATCCGAGATAGCCACTCCAAAACAGGAGAAATATATTCCTACCTATCTCCCCATCGATGAGATGTTCGCACTGCTCGAGAAACCCGACAGGGAACAATTGTCAGGGATGAGGGATGTGTCTATACTGGAGTTGCTTTACTCATCCGGTCTCAGGGTGAGCGAGCTCGTCAATCTCAACGTGGAGCATCTTGACCGTAAGGACCGCATCGTAAGGGTCTCGGGCAAGGGAGGGAAGGAAAGGGTTTTGCCCGTTGGCAGAAAGGCAATCGCAGCAATTGTCGAGTACCTCGAACAGACAGCTCAGCAACGTAAAATATCCGGCTACAGCAGGGATCAAGGGCCGCTGTTTCTCAATTGTAGGGGCGGGAGGCTTTCCTCTCGGAGCGTACACAGATTGGTGAAGCGCTATTCATTGGAGTGCGGCATTACCACGGAGATCAGTCCCCACTCCATTCGCCATACATTCGCCACGCATCTCCTCGATGGCGGCGCGGATCTGCGATCCATTCAGGAAATGCTGGGCCATGTAAGCCTCTCGACAACTCAAAAATATACCCATGTGAGCATCGATAAGCTTATGGAGGTGTATGATAAGTCGCATCCGAGAAGCTAACGTCGTTATCGCTGTAAAGGAGCGTGTGGTGAAAGAACGAAGGGCAAAAGATAGGGAAGGTCAAAGGATTAGGTCAACCACCATCGTATCGATCAGAAAGGATGGACAAGCCGTCATGGCCGCTGATGGACAGGTGACCCTGGAAAATACTATTATGAAAAAACGGGCCAAAAAGCTGAGATTCATGTACAACGACAAGGTTCTGATAGGCTTTGCCGGAGCAACTGCCGACGCCTTCTCGTTGTTCGAGAAGCTCGAGGGAAAGCTTGAAAAATATAACGGGAACCTCCCCAGGGCCGCAGTGGAGCTGGCAAAGGAGTGGAGAACCGATAAAATCCTTCGCAGGCTTGAGGCATTGCTTCTCGCTATGGATCGAGAAAATACCCTTATACTATCGGGAAATGGAGATGTTATAGAGCCCGATGAAGATGTTGCCGCTATTGGCTCAGGCGGCCCTTATGCATTGGCTGCTGCAAAGGCGCTTATTGCCCACTCCGATCTCGATGCCAAATCCATCGCTCTGGAATCCATGAAGATCGCGGCGTCGATATGTCTTTACACGAATGAAGAGTTTGAGCTGAAATCTCTGCCTAACACATAAAGCTTGCTTAGGGGGCGCCTTTTGTAAGAGGCTTTGCCTTCAAGCGTGAAACAACGGAGACCATATGGAATCGAACGGGAATCCAGAGACAGAACTGAAGGTATCGACTCCGAGGGAAATCGTCTCGGAGCTGGATAAATATATAGTAGGCCAGGACAAGGCAAAACGTTCAGTTTCAATAGCTCTGCGAAATAGGTGGCGAAGGCAACAGGTTCCGCCGGAGCTCCGGGATGAAATAGCCCCGAAAAATATTATTATGATAGGCCCCACTGGGGTGGGCAAAACTGAGATCGCACGGCGCCTCGCACGACTGGCCAACTCTCCTTTTCTGAAGATCGAGGCCTCGAAATTCACCGAGGTGGGCTACGTTGGCAGGGACGTGGAGAGCATGATAAGGGATTTGACTGAACTGGCGGTAAATATGGCCAAGCAGGAGGAACAGGAAAAGGTGAAGGCCAAGGCCATAGATCTGGCTGAGGAAAGACTCCTGGATATCCTTTTGCCTAAGCCGAAAAAGGAGATAGAGAAGCATACCGAAGACAAGAGGGAGGGTATTCTTGAGGTAGTGAAAGACGGACCTCAAGATGCCCACTCCACCAGAGAAAAACTCAGGCGTCTCTTGCGCCAGGGAAAACTCGACGAGCGATACGTGGAGCTTGAAGTGAGCGATAAATCCTTTCCACTCATAGAGATATTCTCAGGCACCGGTTTGGAGGAATTGGATATAAACGTGAAGGATCTATTCGGCCAGATCTTGCCCCCCAAAACCAAAAAAAAGAGGGTAAAGGTCAAAGAGGCAATCGAGATAATCACACAGCAGGAATGCCAGAGATTGATTGATCCCGATAAGGTCGTTGAAATGGCCATCCGGAGGACGGAGCAGAACGGGATCATCTTCCTTGACGAGCTTGATAAGATAGTAGGAAACGGCGTCAGCTCCGGTCCCGATGTTTCGAGAGAGGGAGTACAAAGGGATCTGCTGCCCATTGTTGAAGGATCAACAGTGCTCACGAAATATGGCATGGTAAAGACCGACCATATCTTGTTTATCGCCTCCGGAGCCTTTCATGGAAGCAAGCCCTCCGATCTTCTTCCTGAGCTCCAGGGACGGTTCCCTATAAGGGTTGAACTCAACCCTCTTACCAGAGAGGATTTCGTGAGGATTCTTACTGAGCCTCAGAACGCGCTCATAACTCAGTACAAGGCCTTGATCGCTACCGAGGGCATCACCTTGAATTTCACCGACTCCGCCATTGACCAGATAGCGGAAATGGCCTTTGAGGCCAACGAGTCCATGGAAAATATCGGCGCGCGCAGATTACACACC
The DNA here is from genome assembly GCA_964412045.1 of uncultured Desulfobacteraceae bacterium. Classification (GTDB taxonomy): domain Bacteria; phylum Desulfobacterota; class DSM-4660; order Desulfatiglandales; family B25-G16; genus B25-G16. Next base: position 2,749 of record CAYPNL010000342.1, on the reverse strand, counting down.
GTTATGGAAGCACTCTTAGAGGAGATTTCCTTCAATGCATCAGATACGCAGGAAAAAGAGATTACCATTGATAAGGAGTATGTGAGAGAACGATTGAGCGAGATACTTGAGGATATTAATCTCAGCCGATACATCCTCTAGGAGAAAGGAGACGGAATACAGAATACAGGAGACAAGAGGGAGGATGTAGGAGTTCTGTCTTCTGTCTTCTATATTCTATCTTCTCTAAAAAATAAGGAGCAATGATGGAATCCAGTTTAGACAGGGCAAGGATCTTGATAGAAGCACTGCCCTATATAAAAAAATTTTATAGCCAGACCGTGGTCATCAAATACGGTGGCCATGCCATGGTCGACAAGGCTTTAAAAGAGGGCTTTGCCCAGGACATCGTCCTCATGAAATATGTTGGCCTTAACCCGGTGATCGTGCATGGCGGCGGCCCCCAAATAGGAGAACTCCTGAGCAAATTATCGATAAAAACGAGCTTTGTAAGCGGCCATAGGATTACCGACCAGCAGACCATGGATGTCGTGGAGATGGTACTCGCCGGCAAGGTCAACAAGGAGATTGTTACCACTATCAATCAACAGGGCGGCCAGGCGGTTGGTCTTTCCGGAAAAGATGGTAATCTCATTACCGCTAAAAAGCTCCAAATCGTGGCGAAACCCGATGGGAAGGGAGCACAACCCGAGGATCCGCCTGAGATACTGGATATTGGGCTCGTTGGCGAGGTTGTCGCCATCAATAGCCGAATTATTGAAAGCCTCATAGAAAACCAGTTCATCCCCGTGATCGCTCCTGTAGGGGTTGGCAAGGACAGCGAGACCTACAACATAAATGCCGACCTCGTGGCAGGCCATGTTTCATCGGCTCTTCAGGCCAAAAAACTCATACTCTTGACCGATGTGGAGGGCGTTCTCGATGGGAACGGCACGCTCATCAGCAGCATTACAGCATCTGAGGCAAAAAAGATGATTGCCGATGGCGGAATCACCGAAGGGATGATACCAAAGCTCCAATGCTCGCTCGAGGCCCTTAATGGGGGAGTGGAGAAGGTCCATATCATAGACGGAAGGAAGGAGCATGCCCTTCTCCTTGAGATATTTACAGACCAAGGAGTGGGTACGGAGATCGTCATCGAATAGAATCATTGCACGATTTTATATCGTGAATTCATCCCCCGCTGCAAGAAGCGGGGAATTCAAGTTTGACAAACTCGTAAAAAATCGATAACACCGTCACTCCGGCGTAAGCTGAAGTCTATAACCTATTGAAAATACTGGATTCTAGATTTTGTCAGAATGACAAGAAAAGTCGTAACACGGTAACCTTTTGACCCTACCTGGTGAAAGGCAAACCATGACTCCGCAGACGATAGACAGAGCAGAACGATTCATGTTCCAGACCTATAGGAGAGCTCCCCTCACCCTCGTGCGAGGAGATGGCTGTCGGGTCTGGGATGAACAGGGCAAGGAGTACCTGGATTTTGTCGGGGGAATAGCTGTCTGTGCTCTGGGGCACAGCTCCCCGGTAATAAGCATGGCCATATGTGAGCAATCAAAAAAACTCGTTCACGTCTCAAACCTCTACTACACCCAGCCCCAAATAGACCTTGCCGAGATTCTCGTAGAGAACTCCTTCGCGGAGAGGGTATTTTTCTCAAACAGCGGAGCAGAGGCAAACGAGGCCGCAATTAAACTGGCCAGGCATTACTCAAAAGACCAGTATGGTCCGAACCGGCACGTGATACTCTCCATGGAGAATTCATTCCATGGACGGACCATGGCAACCCTTTCGGCAACCGGTCAAGAGAAGATACGGAAGGGATTTGAGCCTCTCCTTGATGGCTTCCGCTACATCCCCTTTAACGATCTTCATGCCCTCAAGGCTGCCGTTGACGAATCCGTGTGTGCGGTTTTGTTGGAACCCATACAGGGTGAAGGCGGCATTGTGGTGCCTGCTCAGGATTACCTGAGAGGCGTGAGGCAGATCTGCGATGCCCATAATCTACTGCTGATCGTGGATGAGATACAGGTCGGGATGGGCAGAACAGGCAAGCTCTTCGCCTACCAACATTCCGGGATAACGCCCGATATTATGACGCTCGCCAAGGCCCTCGGCAACGGGCTGCCTATAGGCGCCATGTTGGCCAAGGAGGCCTTGAAGGATTCCCTCGGCGCCGGCACGCATGCAACGACATTCGGAGGATCGCCCTTGATCGCATCCGGGGCCCTCGCTCTCGTGAAAAGCCTCCTGAACGATGGGTGGATCGAGCATGCGAGGGATATGGGCAACTACTTCAAGAAAGGGCTTCTCGATCTTCAGCGGCGCTATAGCCGTATCCAGGAGGTTCGCGGGTTAGGCCTCATCCTCGGTTTGGTGGTAGAGGGAGAGGGAAGCGAAATCGTGAATGCCTGCATGGATAAGGGCTTCCTGATCAACTGCGTTCAAGAAAGGATCCTCAGGTTTGTCCCCCCGCTGATTGTCAGCAAAAGTGAAATCGACCTGTTGCTCAACTGCCTCGATGAGGTACTATAAGGGAAAGGCGGGAAAAGATAGAGAGCAGAATCGGGGAATGGGTGAAGGGGAGTCCAGGACAAGTGATCAGTGGATTTGCTTGGTTGAATTCGTTTGATTGGTTCGTAACACTTTAGCCTTTTGAAAACGAATCCCGGCCTTTGCTGGAGGCACAATAGGCGCCCTTGGTGAGACGCATGGGCATAGGGGTGTCTTTTCTTTTACCATGCCC
>CAYPNL010000341.1:0-10658 GCA_964412045.1 uncultured Desulfobacteraceae bacterium | reverse complement strand
TTCCCCCCTTCCCCGTTTCCCCCTTTCTCCCTTTCTCAACCGCGTCTCTAAATTTCTCCTGCTGGCGCAAGAGGTACTCCCGGTTCTCTGTCGCCTTATCCAGGGCCTCCTTGATGGTCGTCAACGCCTGATCATAGAGGCCATTCACGTAATACGCCTCTGCCAGGGTATCGAGAAAGGTGGGCGATCCCTCTCCCTCCACGGCCCTTGCTGCTAAACTGAGAGCCCTCTTCTCATCACGGAGATCAAGATCATCCGAGGTTGCCAAGATCCACGCCAGGTTATTGAGGGCCATGCCGTCATCGGGATCGAGCCTAAGGATATTCTCGTAGGCCCACAGGGCCTTGGCCAGGTTTTCCCTTTGGTGATAGAGCTGGGCCAGGGCCCTATAGATGTCGGAATTTTCAGGCGTCTCAGCCAGCTTTCTATTCAGCAGGCTGGTCAAGACCTTGTCCTCAAGGCGGCTCTTGAGAGAACCCATATTAAGGACAAAGCCCAGGGAGATCAGAAGCGACATAAACATGATCAAGGAGACTGTGACACGACGTGAATGACGTTTGATCACGTGAGGTTCTTGCGAGGATCTCCACAAAAAATCAACCCTCTCAGCGATGCTGAAGTGGTGCCATGAAGGCTGGTTGCGGCTCATGCCGCTCGCAGCGGCGATCTTCTCCAGCGACATGATGGTGGGTGTGGCCTCGCCCGCCAGCTTCGCGGAATAGAGATCGGCCTGACGCTCGAAGTTCCTCATGAAAAATCCCATGAGGTAGCGAAAGTAAATAACGATGCTCAGGATAATCGGCACGGACAAAACCAGGTAAAAGAGGCTCGCATGGACCTGCTTTTGGCTGTTCAAAAGATCATACAGCCACGGCTGTAAGACCATCAGGGAAAAGATGATATCAAAAAGACCGAAAGAAAGGGCCATGTACCCGAGCACAAAGAGGGTGTAAAAGAGCAGATGCTTATAGTGTATGTGGCCCATCTCGTGGCCCATCACCGCCTCGAGTTCCTTTATGGAAAGAACCTCGAGCAAGGAATCCGTAATCAGGATGTACCGGAACTGCGGCACCAATCCCATCACCCCGGCCGTCATTACCCGGCCTTCGAGCAGGGGCCAACGCAAGATTTCCCTGTATCGAAAGCCCTGAGTTTTGAAAAATTCCTCTATCCTCTTCCTCTTCTCGCTCCCAGGCAGGGGGGAGCAGCCCCAAAAATACTTGATAAGGGGAGGCAAAAAGATCGCCAGCAAGATGAGGAACAGGGCAAAAAACAGGAATTGTCCTATCGCGCTCTCATATACCCTCCTCAGGGAAGGCCAGGTGAGGAGGGTCAGGATGTCATAGCAGAGGGTGATGAGCACCCAGGGAAAGAGGATGGGGACATTGAGCTTCACCTGTGAGATAATGTAGTCCCATCTCGTGAGTGGACCTTGAAAGAACCTGCGGTAAGGTCCATATCCGAAATACCAGACCGTTGACAGAAATCCGAAGAACACCACGATCGCAGCGAGGCCCGGCAGTATGGACAAAGCGCCAAATCCCGGAATCTTGAGGAGCCAATATTTCAGATTCAGCAGGTAAAGCGAGATTGTAAAGAACACGATGGAAAGGATCGAGAGCCTCGCCGTTATCCTCTGAAAAGCAGTGCTCAGCTGCCCCTGGCTCACTGGAGTATTACTGCGGGCATAGCTTCCTACTATCCTTGAAAATGCATACCTGCAAAAGAGGGCGAAACCGAGCCAGAGCAACAAAAAGGATAGAACGAAGGTCACGGGAGAGGTGATGAGGTCCTCAGCCGGGACGTTGAGCTGAAAGAGCACAATCACGATGATCAGATAGATGATATTACTAAACATCGGTACCGTTCCTACTTCCCCTTAACCTTTTTACGAGTTTGTCAACCTGAGGCCCTCGTAAATTTTCAACTCCCCTCCCCTTGTGGGAGGGAATAAAAAAAAGGGGGGTAATTTTAACCTTGTATAAGCCTGCACAAATCTCGCGCTAAAACAACTCCTTGAAGGCCCGAGCTGCCGTGTACACACTCCCCACCCCGCTAATGTATTGGGCCACCCTTATGGTTTCCATAACTTCCTCTTGTGTGGCGCCTGCCTTCATTGCCTGATCCGCCAAGGCCCTTGTCCCTTCAACCGTTCCATGAGTCGAATCCAGGGCCATGGCGATGAGGAACTTGATCTTCCTGGGCAACGCACCGTCGGCAAGGGCAAATGCATTGGTGTCCCTGACAAGATCGCGGAGTTTGGGATCGAGTGTTTCGAACGGTTTCAAAGGATCGTCAGCCATAGTACTACCTCCTTATTCTTGTTCTGCCTTCTCTTGCTTCTGTACATACCAAATCTTCATTCCAGATATGTCTGTAAGCCTCTCATAGCTTACTTTTACTGGGCTCTGCGAAAGAACTCTCTTTTTTCTACCGAGCGAGGCGTATCATCCGAACCTCGCTCTTGACCAGGTCGGGCACTACCACCATGAGCCGCTGAGCTTCGGGCACCACACAGAAATCGGCCGGCCCCTTAAAGCCCGTTGCCAATTTCTTTACCCCGGCTTTCTTATCCCACCAGAGAAGCGAGCTGACCTTCCAGTCTGTTACCAGCATGCTTCCATCTAAGAGCTGGACGATGCCGTCAAGACTGCCCATACCGGCAGCCAAAACCTTGATTTCACCCTCCATAGTAATGGAATGGATGCGGCCTTCCTGTGCGGTTTTATCAAACCCCACTGCCAGAAGGGAGCCGTCGAACCCCGGAGAGAGCCCATTGGGCGCAAAGGAGAGAGGCCCGGGAAAAACGCTCACTATCGGCGTTCCAGTCATATCCAAACAGTCGGCGGGCTCTACCCTGTAGATCAGGTCCTTTTTGTAATCGCTCACAAAGAGCGCGTTTCCCAGTACCGTCGGGTCATTAGCAAAGATCGCTCCTGGGAGTTTAATCGGCCTCCCCTTTCTGGTTGTGAGGTCGAAGATCCACACCACGTCGATGTCGGTTACCCAGAGCCTCGCACCCTCAACCCAGATGCCCTTGGGCTTGTTCAGGATATCGCCGGGCGCTGGCAGAAACTGTTCCTCAAGGATGTCGCCCTTCAGACTCAGCCTACTGATCTTGCCCTTGCCGTCCTTGAGCGTTGCATTGCGTACCGAGCCGAACTGGCTCACATACAATACCTTCTTCTGAGAATCATAAGCAACCGATTCAGGATGCACAAAGCCGGTCACCGTCTGTTCAGAAATGACCCTTGGTTCCTGCGCCTCTCCAGCACAGGCCCCCATGAGCACAAAGCCAAAAACCGCTGCCAACACTGCGGCAATCGCTGCCCCCTTTCTCATATCTTCCTCCTTCTTTGAATCCATCTTTCATAATATCACATGGTACACCCCCTATCATTTTTTTGAACAGACATTTCCGGCAGTTCAACCTAAAACTGTGATTCGTTCAATCCACTTCGAACCTTGAATCTTTACCCAGTTAATTTTTCAAAGAAAACAAGCGGAGTTCACCCCACTCTCCCTATCTCCGCTTCCCCGGCGCCTCTGGCGGGCTTGTCCGCCGTCTTTCTTGTCCGCCGTCTATATGGCGGAGTGGCGGGCTTGTCCGCCGTTCTTGTGGCGGGCTTGTCCGCCGTTCTTGTTGCGAAATGGCGGATTCCCCCTTTCCCCCTTCTTTCCTTTCCTCCTGATCCCTGAGGCCTGACCCCTGCTGTTTAATTTTCCTTGCCCATCCCATATCTTTATGATAGAAATTTCCAACATTCCTTATACTATTTCTGCTCTCCTCTCAAACAGCTCACAGCTCCTATAAATCCGGTACCGGCGTGGAAAAATCAACCATTATGGTTTCTTTTTCATATAAGATGCTAACAATTATGCCATTTCGACCTTGAACCATGAACTCTGAACCTTTCAACCGAGGAACATACATGAATGAGTGACGTAGTTGACTATGTTGACAAAATGTAACTGCTCAGGTCGCCACAAAGGCACCAAGACACAAAGGATACATATGAGTTTATCAACCTTATCTGACAAGAAACAAGACATTCCAACAACACAGCAGATACTGTGCCCCATAAAAAAGGGTATTAAAAGAATAATTCTCTAATCTTAGTGCCTTGGCGCCTTCGTGGCTGAATAGTTACGACAAAATAATATTTTCTCACAAGAGCATCGGCACTTGGAGGACAGAGAGGATGCCCAGGCAGGCACAGTTGGACGCTCCCGGCACAGAGGACCCGCTGGTATGTGAGGGCTGACAAATTCCATCAGAGAGCGGAGATATCAAGAAACTATAGAATAACGTGGGCCATGCTAAAGGAGTCCGATATGAAAAAACTCTTTATTCCAATATTTTTACTTATTATTTTTGCCTGCGATGGTAGCGATAGCATTACAGACGTGACATTGGTTTCAAGATTTGAGGGGGGTTGCCGCTATGCTGCTGGCAAAGTCACTATTCTAGATCTTTATGGCAGCTATTACCAAATGGGGCGACAATATGGAATGCTCATGAAAGAAGATTTGAAGTCACTCTTCGAGGTGGCAATAAACGGACGATTCATAGGGCAGGAATCATTCACGTATGAACGCTTAATTCAGATTTCAGAGAAGGTCTACAGCGTTTATCCGGATAAATACAAGGATGTAATCATCGGAATGTCAGAAACCTCCGGTTTGGGCCTTGAAAAACAGATTATCTTGAATGCCATTGAAATGTACCCCAAGTTCGATTACTTCGTGCCCCACTGCTCCGGCATCGTGGCTTGGGGCGATTATACTAACGGAGGTCCCCTGGTTTTTGGAAGAAACAATGACGATACTGAATATTTCCGAGAATTCGGCGCTTATACCATTGTTGCCGTTTTTCACCCCACTGATTCGAGCCAACCAACCGCTATCATAAACTATGCGGGGGCGATTTATGCGCCAAGTGGAATGAACCGAGAAGGCGTGTTCCTCGAATTGAACAGCGGAAATGTTGAATGGATTTACCCGGATCGGCCATTGATTTTTACGACCTTGTTTTCGCTTTTGGAAGATTACGCCACACTGCCAGCACTCTATCCCGCTTTCCTTTCAATCAAGGGAAATGCTACACTATCGGCAATTGTCAATGTAGCAGACGATAGTGAGGCATTCAGCTACGAGATATCGGCCTTCCTTGAGAAAGACGATGATGTCAAAAAAAGGAGCCAGGATCTAAAAGGTCTGTTGGTTTCAACGAATCATTTTATAGATCCTAATTGGGGGATTGCTCTTCCCGATGACGAAACAAATGCATTAACCATAACGCGACGTAATAACCTTCTATCTTTGGCAGAACTCTATAAAGGCAGTTTTGATGAAGAGAGAATGATGGAGGTTCTTGATACCAAGATAGACGACGGCGGAGCTACACAACAGAGTGAAACGATCTACCAAATTATCGCCATTCCGGAAAAGAGACTGATTTGGTTGCAGGCCCCTGGGAATTTCGTATGGCAAAAGATCGATCTAAATCTTTTCTTTTGATATTTATTATAATGGGCAATGGGGTCGGGCCACGACAACGAGTTGATATTGCTTTAAATAGTTCCGAAATGACCCCCTGAAACGGATTTATACTAGATTTTTTGAGGGCAAAAAGGCTGTTTTCCCCCAGGAGTCTATGGCACGAGCAAAGCAATATTACCTTCCAGGTTATATCCGGCATGTCACTCAACGATGCCCTAAGAGGGACTTGCTCCTCAGGTTCTCAAAGAGGATATAGGCCTTGAGAACACCTATTTTTGGAACCTTACTCTATAGTCATCAATACGTTGGGGTGCCCCGACCCCGAGGTCAGAAAAATCTAATGGTTTTGGTCTTACGATGCCGTTGACAATTTAATCAATCTATATTAGACTAGTCGCAAACTGGTCTAAGGAGGTATATCATGGAAACTGTAGGTGCGTATGAAGCCAAAACCCATTTACCTAAACTGCTCGAACGTGTGGTTAAGGGTGAGCGTATAACCATTACAAAACATGGTATTTCTGTAGCCGTATTACAACCCCCTGATCCTGCAAAAAACGTGGATACCCGATCCGTCATTGTTGAACTTAAAGAATTTCGTGACAAACATCGTCTTGCTGGAACCTCAATTCGGGAGATGATTGAAGAAGGAAGACGATAAATGATCGAACAATTCGTTGTCGATACTTCTGTTGTAATGTCATGGTGCTTTAAAGATGAAACAAACAATTACTCCGATACCGTCCTGGACAGGCTCATAGAATCAGCTGCAGTCGTTCCATCGATCTGGCCCCTTGAAGTTGTGAATGTTTTATTAGTGGCCGAACGGCAAAAGCGGCTCAGTGAATCAGATAGTATCCGATTCCTCACGTTATTATCTCAACTTCCGATCGTTGTAGAATATGAACGACCGGAGATGATGAAGGAGCTTTTGGCGTTGGCGAGGTCAAACAATCTATCCAGTTATGATGCCTCATATCTGGATCTTGCAATGAGGAAAGGCTTTCCAATAGCCACGCTGGATAACAGGCTGATCAAAGCAGCCAGAAAGATTGACGTTCCAGTTCTTGAAGCTTGATCGAGGTGATGAACCAGCAGCACCAAAGGATTGCTGAACCTTTAAGGATTGATGCGACCTGAAGAGTCGTGTTCAATCTATTGTTCAAAATAAGCGCCGACACCGGTATTGCCGCGTAAAAAATCTCACGGCATGTAAGAACAGGAAGTTGATGCGTAGGTGCCGGACCTACAGTTTCGGAAGCGAGATATTCGCTTTGCAGATGCAATCCTGTCCGGGCAGCCATACGTGGATTCGGTTCGGCGGATTGGCAGGCGATATCCTGGTGCCGGCTACGGCGGATCATTTATCCGCTGGCTCCATTCACCCGACACAAGACCGTACAATAGCTGGGGCAACGGCTCTGCGATGCGCGTGAGTCCTGTCGGCTTTGCGTTTTCGACAGAGAAAGAGGTGCTCCATCACGCCAAGATGACAGCAGAGATCACACACAACCACCCGGAGGGCATCAAAGGGGCACAGGCTGCTGCTCTTGCAGTCTTCCTCGCCAGGACTGGTTGCGATAAGGAATCAATCCGCTCACGGATTAAGAAAGTATTCGGTTATGACATGGATAGAACGGTCGATGAGATTCGGCCCAGCTACTCCTTCGACGTGTCCTGTCAGGGCACCGTGCCCGAAGCGATTATCGCGTTCCTCAATTCCGATTCATACGAGGACGCCGTTCGCAACGCGATATCCCTGGGCGGTGATAGCGACACGCTCGCCTGTATCACAGGCGGCATAGCAGAGGCGTTCTACGGGAGCGTCCCGCAGAGCATCCAGACGAAAGTTAAAGAAATCCTTACGCCAGACCTGTGGACAGTAACGGAGACGTTCTGCAGCAAGTACAGATAGGAAGTTGATCCAATAATGGTTCCTCGTATCCAAAAGATATGTAATGAGGGGGTAACCATACGGGAGCTTAGTTCCGCGAGTCGTAGCCGATTGGTTTCTGAGACAAGGAGGATTATTGCTTGCAGGTTGGTACGGGACTATGGAATAACCTTGTCGGAAATTGCACGGGATGTTGGAGTTTCTACCTATGCTGTATCGGAGATGATGGGCATTGGATCGATTGACTTCAACAAATTGAGGAATGTCCCATAATTCAAATGGAGGTATACGATGGCAGATAAAAAAGCTGATCTGGCAGGGCCGGGCATCAGCACTTACGAAGAGGTGGATAAAATCCTTCCCCACAATTATGAGGCGTTGTTGGGTCCCAAGGAGAGGATGAAGGCACTGTACAAGATAAAAAATTTTATTGAAGAAAACCTATGCAAGGAACTCAATCTTTTTATGGTCCAGGTTCCGCTCATCGTAACCAAGGACAGCGGTGTCAATGATTACCTTGACCGGGATGGTTCACGCACGCCTATTGAATTTTCTTGTGGGCTAGGCCTTGAAAAAAGAATCGAAACTCAGGTGGTCCAGGCCGCCACAAAATGGAAACGGATGGCCTTAAAGCAGTTCGGCTGTGAGGTGGGAGAAGGGATTTGTACAGATATGAGGGCAGTCAGAAAGGACTACTTCCTGGACCATGACCATAGCGCCTATGTAGATCAATGGGATTGGGAAAGGGTTATCACGAATGATATGCGCAACCTGGATTTTCTGCGGGATGTCGTCGAGAGAATATGGTCGGTTATCTACGAGGCAGGCCAAATGGTCAAGAAAGACTTTCCTGATCTCAATACCGATACGTATCCTGATATACCAAAAAAGTTGGAATTTTTTCACGCAGAGGAAATCCTGGAACGCTTTCCGGACTTCACCCGCAAACAGCGAGAGACAAAAATGGTCCAGGAGGTGCATCCAGCGATCTTTATCATCGGCATCGGCTATGTACTGGAAGACGGTTATCCCCATGAGATGCGAGCAGCGGATTATGATGACTGGATCACGCCGACGATCAAAAAAAACGGGATGCAGTTCCACGGACTCAACGGCGATATTCTCGTGTGGAATCCGGTGACAAAGCGTCGTCATGAACTGACATCCATGGGTATCCGTGTGACGAAAGAGACCATGGTCCAGCAGCTCAAAGAGGCCGGACAGGAACATTTTCTTCAGTTGCCCTACCACCAGGCGATCCTCAATGATGAGATACCATTAAGTATCGGAGGCGGCATCGGTCAGTCACGCACCTTTATGTATCTGTTAAGGACCGCTCACATTGGCGAGGTGAGCACCACGGTCTGGCCTGAGGTCCTGAACGCTATTTGTAAAAGAAAAAATATCCATGTATTGGAATAACTATTGAAAATCGTCAGATACGTTAAAATGACAGATACTATGCAGGGAGAAAATAGGTATGAGATCCTACCCACTAACCTTTGGATAAATACACGCTGGTTGCATCAGCTGAGATAAGGAAGCACAGATGACGTCTTTGACTAGTACGCTCTGCGTAGATACACTTTTGAATTAGGCTCAGGAGATATGTGGTTCGTTTGACACCTGTGACACACTCTGTTATGTGTTAATGTGAACATATCCTGAAAGGCAGTGACTGTGCGGCATAAAAATATCATCATCAAAAAAAGACGGCATCACCTGGTTCACAATCAATACAACAGAATACACTATAACAATACGTAACCACATGAGTAAGGAGGAAAGTATGGCAGAGAAAATTATAAAGACTGATTGTATTTTGTGCATTAATAGCTGCGGCATTAATGCGTATGTGGAGGATGGCAAACTGGTGCGGGTGGAAGGCATGCCCGAGCACGGCGTCAGTGAGGGGTACATCTGCCCTAGAGGCAAAGCGCTCCCTGAATATGTGTATGCGGAAGACCGTATCCTGCACCCGATGAAAAAGGTCAATGGAGAATGGCAGAGGATCTCCTGGGACGAGGCGCTCGATACTATCGCCAGCAAACTCAAGGCTGTTAAAGAAAACTACGGGGCTAAGGCCCTTGCTGTCTATAGCGGCTCAATAGGCACAGAAAACATCGAACTGGCCGGGTTTGCCCAGCGGTTCCGCGGCGTCTACGGCACGCCGAACTTGCTTTCCGTGGAAGGGAACTGCTTCCGTTCCAGGATCATGGCTCGCCAGATGACCTTCGGCGGCTATCCTATCGAGGAGCCGTGGAATTCCAAGTGCGCCATTGTCTGGGGACAGAATATGGACAACTCCCGCGCAACCATCGGCGAGAAGGTTTACAGGGCAATGGAGGCAGGAACCCTTGAGCACCTGATCGTCATCGATCCCAAGCGAACCTCAATGGCAAAGAAAGGCATTCATATTACGATTCGGCCGGGAACGGATACGGCCCTGATGTTGGCTATGATGAACGTAATTATAGAGGAAAAACTCTATGACAAAGGGTTTATCGAGAAGAACACCATCGGGTTTGATCAACTCGTCGAGCACCTCAAGCAGTACACACCGGAAGCAGTAGAGAAAATAACCTGGGTGCCGGCCGAGGATACCAGGAAGATCGCCCGCATCTTCGCGCAGGACAAACCTGCTGCCAATGTTCCGGGCACCTGCTCGATCGACCAGCATATAAACGGTTTCCAGGGCAATCGGGCCCTGGCGCTGCTCCAGATCATCACCGGCAACGTCGATATCCCGGGGAGCTGGGTCAGCATCCCGTTCATCCGCCTCGGGGACCTCAGAGTCACCGAGATAAGCGATCCCATCGGATCCAACGAACATCCCCTATTCCGCCGTTTCTGGGGCAGGACCTCACCGTACGGCCAGCAGATGTTGTTCGCCGATTCGGTCATTGAAGGAAAACCTTACCCCATCAAGGCCATGATTGTGAACGGCGGAAATCCCGCTGTCACGCTGCCGGATACCAAGCGGATGCAGGAAGCGATGAAGAAGCTCGATTTTATGGTGGTGATGGATCTATTCATGACCGAGACCGCCAAGCTGGCGGACATGTTCCTTCCTGCCTGCTCGTTCCTGGAAAAGAGCGGCGTGGGATACGTCTACGGCGTGAACACCGGCATTCCCTACGCCCTGCTCCGCAAGAAGGTCATAGAGCCGGTCGGGGAGAGCTGGGCGGACTGGAAAATCTGGACCGAGATCGGCCGGAGGATGGGCTACCAGGAATTTTTCCCGTGGAATACGGAAGAAGAG
>CAYPNL010000340.1:0-2678 GCA_964412045.1 uncultured Desulfobacteraceae bacterium | reverse complement strand
CTGATCCCCAGAATGGATAGATTGCTGATGTCATGCCCCAGTGAACTGCGATGTGCTCTATCCTAGGTATATATTGGAGTAATTTCAAACCATCATCTCGTAATTTTTCCAATTCAAGGGGAACATTGCACCAAATTTTCATTAATATGGTAATGGTTTTTTCCCTTGAGCCCCTAACGCCTAATTTCCCTCCAGATAATTTATCTTTTAAAAAATATTGAAGTTCTTTATCAATTGCAGTCTTATTATTTCCGGCAAGCACTAAACGTGATACCTTTTCAACCCATTCAATAGGGATAATACGATCAATGCCGATCTGGCTTTTCCGTCCGTTCATGTGTCCTTCCTTTCGATTTGCACAAGAGGGACGACGATCTCTTCAAGAGAAGTTCCCCCATGTCCGACAATGCATTCGGTTTCTCGAACAAATGCCCTACGGCTAGGGGCCAGCAGGGCTAAGAAGTCATTTGGTAGCCCAATCGGTGGCCATTCCAGGGCATCCGGGAACCTTTTCTTAACTTGACCTCGCAACAAGAAACTAGAGTAAATTCGAGCACGTTCGCCGCGTAAATCAGCAACCGCTCCCTCAGCGGGACGGCCACAGCCTGACGCTTCGATATTTCCATGATCCGAACTAAGGTATACACGGAACCCGTTTGTCAAAAGCAGATCAACAAGGTCCGTCATGAAAGGTTGACCAGCCCATTGTCGAACCTGATTGTGCATCCCCGCACTGCCGAGCTCCATGCCATGCATAATCTTGTCTACTTTGTCCACAACCAGCCCCACGACGCGTGTCCTTGGCCTGGTAACTATTACCTCTAAGCTATCCAAGTTGCCGTCACCCAGTCCTTTTGCGTATGCGACCTCTTGTTGTGTTAACCCCTGGTCCACCCAGAATTGGGTCCATAACGCAGGCTCCTTTTCAGTGGTATGGATGCTGTTCGGAAAATAGATGGGCGGCTTTCCTGCAAAGGCCGCCTGTCGTGAAACAGATGTGATGGTCGGTATCCAGGCAAAAACCACATTTTCTCGGAAACGATATGTGGGGCGTTGCTTGGCAAGCTCCTTTCGTATAACGATCCACTGATCCAGCGAAAGGCCGTCCAACAGGACAAACGCCACCTTGTGTTCTTTAGCGTCGCGTATATATCTGGAAAGGAAACGGGGAATATGGTGGAGCATAACTGGCGGAACCGGTGGTAGGTTGATCAACCCCGTATAGCGACTTTTCAGCCAGGAAACAAGCACGGAATCAATTCGAGTTTGCAGCGTCACCATCTCCTGGCGGGTCGATTCAGGCAAGCCCATATCCGATTCAAGAGTCAGAGCAACAAGCTCTGCCCAGGTCCTGGCAAAATGGAACCAGCCTTCATACTGTGTATCCTCTTTCGGAACGGCAGAGGCTAAAGTTTTAAGGAGGCCATCCACGCGGCACATCCTATCAGCCTGCTCATCCGTTTGGATACCAATGGCAAGCCACGTTTTTGAAAACGATTCCGCTTTATCATGGGGAACAGCCTCAAGAAGTCCTTCATAGAATAGATTGTCGATATAAACACGGATGTCGTCGTGGTCAAAGGGTAAATCCGAAGGACCGGGGAACTCAAAGGCACCTGCCTGCTCCGAGCCTTCGGCAGACAGGTACGGTTCCTTATTGTCTTTAATGTCGATGCTATCCTGCTTTGCTGAGCGACCTGCCTGTGCGTTGCACGCAGAGAGGTCGAGAAATACGGGCCAGCGTTCCTGGAGAAAGGCGAAAAAAGCCTCCCGATCCGGTATAATCGTTTCAAGTGGCCAATTTTCAAAGCCATCCTGCTGCCGAAGGACCTGGATAAAACGTTCGTCAAGCAACGCAGGAATTCGCTGTTTCCGGTAATGGCGGCGCAGAAGCACACGCAACAAGTCGGAAGGCCATCTGATAAGCTCCGGCACAATCTCGAAAACATGCCTCAAGATGAATTCCTTAGTAGCGTTATTGCCCAACACACCTGGAGCATGCCGCTTCTGGGCTTCGTATAGGGCATCCAAGTCTCCGCGATCCAAGGCCGTCACAATGGGATAGCTCAGGTTGGGAAAGATCTCTCCAAGGTTAAAGGATAACCTGCGACCTGCCTGGAGCAGGTCGTACGGTAGACAATCCAATTCACTGGCTGCGGAGCGCAACACCACCACCAGGTCCATCTTCTCCCCTCGGTCCCAGCGGGAACGGAATCTGGATTCATAGGCATACCGAAAAGCGATATGATCTTCGAACGGGATTAGTTCAAAGCCCCGCTCACGTATTCCAGCAAGAATGCCTTCTTCCAGAAGAAGTCCGTCAGGATCAGCAACAAGGGTCAGCCGAGTAACATTGGGAGTGAACTCTCTGAGAATATGATCGCGCCAGTTACTCATGGGTACCTCCCGCAATCCGGACGATGAGGAGCGGCACCATCTCCGGATACACCTGAGCTTTACGTTCGATTTCTTCATTCCACACACGTTCTTCCTGCCCGAGCAGATTCAATCGATAGTCCCGGACCTGTGGCAGTCCAATACGTTGGATGATATTCCGCCGGGCTGCAAAGGCATACTCGTCTTTTTCCCTTTCTCGAATCAAACGAGCGTGGTGTTCTTGAACAAGCTCATCATAGATAGCCCGACCTTGTTCTTCTGCAGCTTCCGACAGCCGATTA
>CAYPNL010000339.1:0-5371 GCA_964412045.1 uncultured Desulfobacteraceae bacterium | reverse complement strand
TGGGAAAAAAGACACCCCCATGCCCATGCGTTTCACCAAGAGCGCCTATTGTGCCTCGAGCAAAGGCCGGGATTCATTTTCAAAAGGCTAACGTGTTACAGAGATTTTAATTGAACTCCATGATGTGGGTTTAAACCGGAAGGCGGATGGAGAAGGTCGAACTAACCCCTTCTCTACTCTCGACCCTTATAGTTCCATTGTGGGCTTCTACGATGCTCTTCACGATGGGAAGTCCGAGGCCCGTTCCCACGATATGCCTAGTCGTATCGGTCTTTACCCGGTAGAACCTCTCAAATATCAGGGGAAGGTGATCAGGGGCGATGCCATAGCCGGTGTCCATTACGCGTATCTCCAGGAAATCCCCCTTCACCTCGCCTGCCACCGTCACCGTTCCCCCCTCAGGGGTGTAGATAATAGCGTTGGTGATCAGATTGCTGAATACCTCTTCCATGCTCTTCGGGTCGGCATTGATGAGGGGAAGGTCCGCCTTTTCAAGGGTAAGACCAATACCCTTCTCCCTCGCCCTTGGTTGCATGAATTCAACCAGCTTCTCGAGAATATCCATCAATTGAACCTGTCCCTTGTCCTGGACTATCAAGCCGGCCTCTATCCGGGATAAGTCGAGAAGATCATTGGTGAGATCAACGAGCCCCTCGACCTTGCGCGACATCTTCTGGAGAATATCGGCCTGTTTGTCGCTCAGCGCTCCTGCGAGCCCGTCCGTAATGACCTTGATCTGGCTGAGGATCGTGGAAAGCGGGCTCCTGAGCTCGTGGGAGACCATGCTGACAAATGCGGACTTCATCTCGTCGAGCTTCTTAAGATGGGTAATATCATCGATGATGGTCACAGAACCGAGTATCTCCCCTGACCGGCTCTTGAAGGGAACGGCCTGGGCTCGGAGGTAAAGCTGGTCGAATAATGCATCGCCCTTATCAGGGGGCGCGATCTCAGTGCTCAGGACCTTGAACTCACCTGGGTTCAACGCCAGGATACCATCGATGATACCGGTCAGCGCTTCATCAGAGGTGAGAGAGGTGAGTGGCTGGTCGTTAAGGGGCTCACCATCATAGTGAAGCATCCTCAAAAGAGTGGGATTGTAAAGTATGATATTCTTGTTTCTATCGGTCACCAGCACGCCACCTGCCAGATAGTTCACGAGTGTCTTGAAGCGTGTTTTCTCCGTGGCGATATCCTGCAGGGTTCTCGTCATCTCCACGGCTTTGCCGACGACGACCCTCAACTGTTCCGGGGTGAAGGGCTTCGGTATAAAATCAAAGGCGCCCTTTTTCATCGCCTCGATGGAGTGCTCAAGCGTGGCAAATCCTGTGATGACAATCACCACGGTATCGAGGTGCTGTTCGCGAACCTTGGCTATAACCTCCATGCCGCTTATCCCCGGCATCATCAGATCGGTGAGGATGATATCATAGTAATTCTCTGCGAGCATCTCGAGCCCTCGCTCGCCGCTTTCAGCAAGTTCCACCAGGCAATTTTCCTTGATGAGTATCTTAAAGCACCCTTCCCTGATCCGCTGCTCGTCATCTATCACCAGTATCCTCGGCTGATATACCCGATCCTCTATGAGTGCCATGGCCTCATCTCCCTCTAAATCAGCATTGTCTCGTCTACCTTAACCAGGGGCAGTTCTATGAGAAAGGTGGTGCCCTCAGGGGAGGTGAATTGGACCCTAATGTTCCCTCCGTGTTTCTCAAGTATGTCTCGTACGGTGCTCAGGCCCAATCCGGTACCTTTGCCTTCCTCTTTGGTGGTAAAGAAGGGTTCAAATATCCTTGGGATGTTTTCCTTAGGGATGCCGCAGCCAGTATCGCTGATCTCCACATAAATCTTCCCTTCCCATTTATTCTTGCTTGCCCGTATGGTAATAGTCCCTTTGCCGTCTATAGCCTGGGTGGCATTTATGATCATGTTGGTGAATACCTGGAGTAGTTGGTTGTTGTCGCCCTCACAGATCAACATGGATGAAGAGAACTCCTTATGGACCGTAATATTATGAAGAAGGGCGTGCTCTCTCATAAAGGAAAAGGCCTGCACTATGACCCCGTTAATATTCAAGACCTCCTTTTTAAACTCCGTTTGCCTGGAGTAAGCGAGGAGGTTTTTCACGATCTCCTTACACCTATTGGTATCAACGATTATATCCTGTATCTGCTTACGCATAGGACTGCTTTGCTCTAATTCCTCCAGGATCAAGCTGGCGTCAATCAGTATGCCGGTGAGGGGATTATTGATCTCATGGGCCACACCGGCTGCCAGGTGGCCAAGGGATGCCATCTTGTTCGACTGCATCATCTTGATCCTCTCAGCCTCCTTCAATTTCTTTTCTATTGCTATCTTCTGCCTCAGGTCAGTATAGATACCCATGGTGGCGATTTCCTCGCCATTCTGGTAGATGATCGAGGCGTTCATCTCAACCGGTATCTCCTTACCCGAGGAGTGGATCACCGTCATCTCCGTGGTATGGAGTTTTCCTACCCCACCATACTCAGGGCTCCTGAGTTTCGAAATAACGCTCCTTGCCCCGCCTGGCGTGTACAGATACTTGGCAATGCTTTTGCCTACGGCAACCTGGCCGGTATAGCCGAACAGCCTCCGGGCGCTTTCGTTCATAAGCAAGATCACGCCCTTCATATCCGCAACAATAATCGCCGAAACAGAGCTGGAAATAATGTTTTGCAGAAAGTCATTCGTCTTCCGTAACTCGAGCTCGAGCAGCTTGGTCCTAGTAACATCACGCAAACTCACCATCACATAGCTCACATCCCCCTTCTCATCCAGTATAGGCGAGCAAACCCTGTCCTCATATACGTCTTGTCCGTCGGATCCCGGGATCCTTAATATCTCCGAGGTCCTTTTCTTTTCGTGCAGCACCCGGTAGATAGGGCATGTAGGCCTTGGACATGGTTCCTCGGCTTGACAGAGGACCTGATTACACTGTTTTCCTATCAGATCTTCCTGACGGCAGCCATAGTTATCCAAAAATTTTTCGTTAACCGCAATCACGACCATCTCATGGTTGAGGAGCAAGGTTGGAAATGAAAGCGATTCAAAAAGCTTATCGTGCCAATCGGGTTTTCCCATCTCTTTTTTTATAACCATTACTTCGCTACCTCGAATGTCTTGGTCAATACCTGCTCCGCCCTACCAAGATCATCCTGTGCCAGGATCAGGTACACGGAGGATGCGGCACAGCCGGATGCGATAATCTCTATGCCTTCCTTTGATAGGGCAGAAAAGGTGGTCTCGGCTATACCGTACCGATCACCGAAATGGGGGCCGTGGAAAAAGATAATACCAACGGGATAGATATATCGGTGAGATGTGGACATGCCTGTTTGCTCCAGATACGCATGAAAACCCATGCCTTCCTTTTCAGGGAGGCAGAAGACAAAGGCGAGTCCTCGGCCTGACTCCTGCGCCAATATAAATGGTGCCTTTAAGCCTTGCATATCATTTCTGGTGAGGACCTCACCCATAGATTTGATTGAATTGATCTGACAGGACAGCTCAATAAGGGCTAACTCGGGTATCCTTTGAAAGCCATAGGTCTTGATCCTGGATTCCCAATAGACAGCAATAGTCTCCATGACACTCAGTTCCCTTTTCCTCGTTTGACCTCATCGCTCTGGTAATAGATAAGCTCAGGTCGTATCGGAGCATGCTCGTCCGGTAGCTGAAAGGAGTTCAGGATTACCTCACTGCCCTTATCTATGGCATGGTAATCGGTGATAAATGAGATAGCGGAAAGGGAGGTGGCTATCCCGTAGATTGGGATAGACTGGGTTGCCCATAATACTATCACGCGACCGATTATCTTGATAGGACCATGGTGAGGGTAGACGGTGAGTATGCCCACATGTTCCCGTGACCGCATTGTCCAGCCCCTCGGCAAGGTGCCTTCGGTATTGAGGATTCCTGAGCTACGGGTAAAGTCACATTGATTGAGGCAAATGGTAAGTTGATAGGATTCGTTATCCAGTTTATTATAGGTGAGAAACGCTATATTGATCCTTTGAGAGGCCAGGAGCTTGCACACCCTCGGGACTATCCTTTCCGGGGAGTCCGGCCCTCTCAGATCAAACTGGCAGAGCTCAAGGCTCTGCTTCATGCCCCCTAACTTCACCTTCTCCATAAGTCAACCACCGCAATACAGGGGGTAATTCGTTACAGAGGGTATTGGAATGCGCGTGCTGAGAAACGGGAAGGATTATTTTACGATCGGCCTGTATAGTCATCTATCATGGACATCAATCTATCCAGATCAATCGGTTTTGCAATATAATCATCAGCAAGCGTGCTCATTCCTTCACGGTGGGTATATCGGGTAGTACTGACTGCCGAACCGACTGCAGTTAAAAGGACAATCGTGATATCTTGATATTCCGGGTTCTTTTTAAGCTCATCGCAGAGTTCGTAGCCATTTTTTCGAGGCATCATAACATCGAGGATAATCAAATTCGGTCGCTCTTCCTGAATCTTATCCCATGCCTCTATGCCGTCGTATGCCTTCGCGACTCGGTAATTCTTATTCTCTAATTTCATGGAAATTGCCTCGACCAGATCGGGATCATCATCAACTACCAGGATAAGTTTTTCATCTGACATACGTTACCCCCAAGCCTGTAATATTGTGGTTTATGGAAGATATACCGGTAACTGTTCCTATAAATTATATCTGCCCATTCCTCGTTAGTCAATAAAAAATCATCAAGCACATGGAGGCATGGAGAGAAATCGAATGCTTCACTAAAAGAACCTTCATTGGCTTATCCTGCCAGGCAATGCCTCCCCTATGAGGATAAAACCGATGAACTGTGGGTTACTGAGCGAGTGAAGTTAGTTGTGATATCCATGCATAGAATTGACTTTAGGGCGCATTACGTGTAACAAGGAGCCAGCACTATCCAAATGGATTTTCGGTTACCCCGTGGATACAACCTGCCAAAAGAGCACCCCCAGTCGGACAGCTACGAGAAGATAGCAAAAATGATGGGGCTCCGCTAGGATCGGATAAGCTGTGGTGTGGGCAAAGCTCCGGCGTGGGCTTATTCATGCATCCGATACTTCATGGACGCTGGGCCAGGAGGCGGTTTTTCCTGGACAGAGATGTGCCCGGCGCCCAGGGAATGGGAAAATAATGGCTCACCTATCTGGCATACATTCAAAAAAGATAACAATTTAGCCCTGTGAGACTACCTAGTGCATGGGCATGGAGGTGTCTTTTTTCCCATCATACCCCAATAAAGACGAGTCGGGAGGCCGCTTCAAACGAGCGCACACGGAAAAAGCCCCTAGAAGACAATGGCCAGGTGCTTGTGCGCATGGTTTGAAGCGGCACGCTGATGCCCCC
>CAYPNL010000338.1:0-4897 GCA_964412045.1 uncultured Desulfobacteraceae bacterium | reverse complement strand
ACCATTCCCACCTGGGAAACCTGGAGTATAAATCCTTCCTCTTTAGCCAGATCGGACAATTCGTCGATGCTCTTTCGTCGATACTGCTCGAAGCTCCCCTGCAGCTCCTCATCCTTCTCTCTAGAGCTGTCGCTTTCGAATACCTCGGGGACCTTTGTCTGGAGAGTACCGATGAATTCCTGCATGTCCTTCTTGAGCTCCTTTCCCTGGCCTGCGGAAATCCTCAAGCTCGTGGGCTTGTCCGTCTCCTTGAAGTTATACACGTAACACCAGTCAGGCGGAGTGGGCTCTTTTTTGGCCTGCTCCTCGAGGTAGGTCCTGGCTGCATAGGTAAGCCCGGCCTTTGAGGGGCCGGCAATGAAGATGTGGTAGTTGTTCTCTTTTATGCCCATCCCGAATTTTATAGCATCGCTCGCCCTGTCCTGACCCAGCAGGCGTTCTTCAGGGGGCTCAAGGGATGCAGTGCTCTCAAATGAGAACGATTGCGGGTCTACATGAGCTCGAAGCTTATCAACCGGGACTTCTGGGAATTTTTTAGGCATACCATGTACCTCCATCTCCATTCTTTACCATCGACAGAACTACCTTATCGTAAGGCTGCTGGCCAGTAAACCCCAGAACTCCAATGGCCGCTCGTATCTCGAAACCGACTCGTAGTACCACCCCAAGTGCCGGCCGCAAAGACGGCAGAAGGCCATGCGCCAGGAATAACCCGGAAACCATGTATAGGTGCCGGTGGCCTCCCCCACGACTATGGCGCCTGGGCATGATGAGAAGGTGTAAAAATCGCACGCAACACCCGAGGGATTCACGAAGAGGTGTCTATGAGTCCCCGCTATGGCGATCAGCCGATCTGAGTGGGTGATCAGCCCATTACAGTCGGCACAATGATAGGACCTCGCACCGTTTCCACCTACCCCGTCCAAGGCAGAGATGAAAGGCAGCATCGCTCATCCAAAGGCCTGAGGAATACGAATACCCCCTAGGTTAACAACTTTGCAGAGAAAGTCAATGCACCCCAGGGCTATTAGTACGGATCAAAGATAATTTCAAGACAAATACCCATAGTATCGCCTCACATGATCAACAGGCTCTTATTGGGCAATTCCCTTGAAAAACGTCAGGTACCGACTATAGCCCTCTTTGTCTAGTGCTTCCATTGGGATAAACCGCAGGGACGCTGAATTGATACAGTACCTCAAACCCGTGGGCTGCGGTCCATCGGGAAACACATGCCCCAGGTGAGAATCCCCGTGTCTGCTTCGAACCTCAACCCGTTTCATGAAAAGGCTCCTATCCTCTCGCTCCACGATGTTGTCCGGCTCGAGAGGCTTGGTGAAACTCGGCCATCCCGTTCCCGAGTCGAACTTGTCGAGCGAGCTGAACAACGGCTCCCCGGAAGCGATATCCACGTATATGCCGGGTTGCTTGTTGTCCCAGTACTTGTTTTGAAACGGCGGCTCCGTGCCGTGCTTCTGGGTCACTGTGTACTGCAAGGACGTCAATTTCCGGCGCAGTATCTCGTCGCTTGGCTTTGAGTAGTTCCTCTTTGCTTTGCTCTTTTCCGCCTCATCCGCAGATCTCTCCCATGCCTCTTTCAAGAACTGGTCTCTCCCCGAGTTAGACCGGTAGAGCTTGTAGCGGATCTGGTTGGTTGTGCAATAGTTCTGATGATCGTCCTCGGCCCTGTAGAACATCGAGAGCGGCAAGATTTCAGTCACGATCGGCTTTTCGAACCTTCGGGACCGATTGAGCTCTTCCCTGGACTGCTCTGCCAGTTTCCTCTGCTCCTCATCATGATAGAAGATCGCGCTCCTGTATTGCGACCCGCGATCCACGAACTGTCCGCCCGGGTCAGTTGGGTCTACATGCATCCAAAACACATCCAGCAGCTCCCGGTAGGTGATTCTCGTGGAGTCATAAAGAACCTGAACCGCCTCGACATGACCGGTCCTGCCTGTTGATACCTCCTCGTAGGTTGGATTCTCTTTATTGCCGCCGGTATAGCCGGAGATAACCTCGATAACGCCATCAACCTTTTCAAAGTCCGACTCCACGCACCAGAAGCAGCCTCCTGCAAAGGTGGCCGACTCCAGGTTTTTTACCTTATCTTTCATAGCGTCCTTCTCTGTAGCTTGTTCTCCGTATGCAGGGCTCACGCCTCCCAAGCCCAAAAACATTGTCAGGATGATTAAAAAAATAGTTCTCATCAGCTCTCACTTCCCTCAATACCGCTTTCTTCTACTTTAAGTAATCATCATTTTGAGAAAGTCAAAAACGATCACTTCCCAATCCTTTTGAAAGCTATTCATCAGGTCGTTTTCTCTGTTCCGAGCCATGGGGCAAAATACGCCTTCAGGGACGCAGCAAGCAGTATGCTGAAAGGGAGATGACGGCAGGGATCGAAACTACCCGAATCGCGCCTTGCTCTACCTGTGTGCGGCGTTATTGCGGGGGTTTTTCGTGAAGCATGGTGAGGATCTTCGCGGTCAGGACATCATCATCGAAGGAAAAAGATACGGTCCCCTTATCTATCCCAAAGGTCGCCAGCCTGCACCCGTAGTCGCCGGCAATCTCCTCCAGCATCTCCTTGAACTGGGATGCCTCCGGATGATCCTCACTGTCAACCTCTTCTGAGAAGAGATCGACCTCGATAATGCCTGATGGGACTGAATTCTTTCTTGAGGCTGTGCTCATAGTACGTAAAGTTCAACAGTGACAGGTTCGCAAAAAGCAAGGCTTTATGCCCACTAGGCGAGCATCTCCCGGATGGTAGTCTCGTATTCCGGGAAATATCGGCCGATCACGGGAAGCTCAAAGCTACGAAGAATGCTGGTATTGCTCTCCCGCTCAAGGAGAAACTCGAAGGATTTTTCTACCAGCTTCTCCGCTGAAAAACGGCCGCCGGTGAGCTTCTCGTGGTATGAGGGATCGACAGTCACCCTATGTGTTGTAGTGCTGAGGCCCTTAACGGTTACCTTGAAGATGCGCTCATCAATTGTCTCAACCGTTATCATTTTTTCTCCTCTCTCATAACCGCGACATCTCAGGCTCACTGCCCTTGTGAGATCTAGCAGATCATGGTGTCAAGCGCTGAGCCACTCCTATTATCGTGCATAACCATTATGAAATCAATAGAGCAGCGTCCATTAGAGAAAAGATCACTTGCATTGCCCCAATCTCTGGTGCCCCCAGGTATGCAATCTTTGACTTGACTATATTCATAATAGATGTATCATGTGTATTATATACACATAGTGGGAGCCATGAGGACTAATATCGTACTAGATGATGAGCTGTTAGAGCAGGCCTTTTCCCTGAGCCGGGCCAGAACCAAGAAAGATCTCATACATGAGGCCTTGAGGGAGTATATTCGGGTGAAAAAGGCAAAAGACTTGACAGAGCTTGTTGGCTCTATCGAGTTCTACGAGGGATTCAATCACAAGATGCTGAGGAAGAGCAGAGTATGATTCTGGTCGACACCTCAGTATGGGTTCAAGTTCTCAGGGATAGAACTGGGAATGGGGTACGTAAATTCCGCGAGAAGGTCAGTGATGAGACAATAGCGTTCACTCGCTTTACTCAACTTGAACTACTTCAGGGAGCCAAGGACGAATATGAATGGAATCGGCTCGATAAGTACCTCACCACGCAGTACTATCTTGAAAGTACGGAAGATACTTGGAGGGAAGCGGCTAGGATCTACTTTGAGCTGAGAAGGAACGGCATTACATTGAGCAGCCCCATAGACGCCTGCATTGCCCAGATTGCAATTGAATCAAGGGCGCTCCTTTTACACCGAGATGAGGACTTCGAGAGAATCACACAAATAAGGCCCCTGATCGCTGAACGCTTTGAGATCTAGTATAGCGTTTCATTAAAACGTTGTCATTGCGAGCGTTAGCGAAGCAATCTAGTGGCGTAGTTTGTGAGCCTTGTTGAGATTGCTTCGTCGCTTCGCTCCTCGCAATGACAGTGTAAATGTTTTTATGAAACGCAGCACTAGTGAGATCTTATTCCTTTCATCCCTTTCTTTTCTGGACTAACAGCATGATTATTGCATAAAGTACCTCTTGAGTAACTCCACGTATTGTTATACAGTGCTGCCACTCCCTATCTGATGAGGATCTTCTTATGACCGTAAAGCCGTCTTATGAAGAACTGGAGCAACGAATCAAGGAGTTAGAAAAAGAGGTACTTTTGCATGCACAGGCAGAGGAACGCTTAGAACACCTCGCCCGTGTACTCACCTCCATCCGAAACGTGAACCAGCTCATCGTCAAGGAAAAGGGCCGTACCCGGCTCCTGAAGGCGGCCTGCGAGAATCTCGTTCAGACTCGCGGCTATTTCAACGCCTGGATCGCCCTGCTGGATAAAACCGGACAGGTGAGAGCAACCGCTGAATCCGGGTTGGGCAAAGACTTTTTGCCGCTGGCTGAGCTCCTGAAGAAAGGCACGATGACCGAGTGCGGGAAAAAGGCGCTCGGACAAAAAGACGTGGTAGTCACCGAGCACCCGCACGCCGCCTGCACTGATTGTCCGCTCTCAAATAAGTATGGCGGCAGAGGGGCCATGACCGTGCGACTGGAGCATCACGGAAAGCTCTGCGGCCTCCTGTCCGCCTCCATCCCCCGGCAATTCCTCGAGGATCAAGAAGAACTCTTCTTATTTCGCGATGTAGCCAGGGACATTGCCCTCGCCCTGCACGGCATCGAGACGGAGGAAAAGCGCAGGCAGGCGGAGGAAGCCCTGAGGGAGAGTGAAGAGAGATATAGAATCTTGACGGAGGAGTCCCCTCTTGCTGTCTCGATAATCAGCAAAGACGGCGCGTACCAGTACCTTAATCCCACGTTCATTGAGATGTTCGGCTATACCTTAGATGATATCCCCACCGGGA
>CAYPNL010000337.1:0-1726 GCA_964412045.1 uncultured Desulfobacteraceae bacterium | reverse complement strand
GTATTTCTCGCAAGGTCTTAAGGTCCATTCTGGTATCTCCTCTCTCTGACTATTGCTCTCTGTCCACTTCGGGGGTATTCCCAGCTCTCTCTGAGTACTCTTTGAATGAATTTAAATCAACCCAAAACAGAAATCCGTCTTGACATTTATGTCTTTTGAAATACATGTTAGATAGTAACTACGGTAATCAACAATATGGTTCCCCTGTGATTGAATTGCACGGTACGGGAACAGGTTATTGATGGAATGAGCCCTTTCATGGGGCAACGGGCCCTGGGGAGCAACGAAAATTTGCCAAGGTTATTCGTGGTGGCATGCTCAGGGCCGGAGATCCCATAAGGATACAACATGCTGGATACAATACCCATCATTCGCATCACCGGGATAGAAAGGATTGATGATGAGGACGCAGTTGCCGTTGAATTCAATCTCTCCATCGTCCTGAACGGCCAGGAACTGGTAACGCTGCTCTGCTCCCCTGAAAAGTTCGAGTTTCTTGCTGCCGGCTTTTTGTGCTCGGAGGGTCTCATAAAAACGAAAGAAGACATGAGAGACATAGCCCTTGATACGGAAAAAGGGGTTATAGCAATTACCACCAAGGAGGCGGGCAAGTTTGCAGGAAACATTTTATCAAGGCGACTCATAGGCTCCAGCGGGGGGAAAGGGACTATTCAGAATAGAGACCTTCAGCAAAGGGTGAGAAATAATTCTCGAACCACCGTATCATCCTATGAGGTTATTGCCTTGATGGGTGATTTCATTCAGCGTTCAGAGGTATACAAGGCTACCGGCGCGGTTCACAGCGCTGCCCTATGCACGTCCCAAAAAATCATCGTTTTTAGCGATGATATCGGCAGGCATAATGCCATTGATAAGGTCTTCGGGGAATGCCTTCTTATGGACATCCCTGTAGAAGACCGAATACTCCTTACCAGCGGAAGAGTTTCTTCGGAGATACTTCTTAAGGTGGCCAAGAGGGATATCCCCATACTGATCTCCAAATCTGCCCCTACCAAGATGGGTGTGGAATTAGCACATAACCTGGGCATAACCCTCATCGGCTTTGCGCGGGGAATAACAATGAACGTCTATAGTCATCCTTGGAGGATATCACCTGAAGACTGATGCTCAGAACGTGGTTATCGTTACTACAACGGCTACAGGCAAGGAAGCACATACCAGGGCGAACATACTGCTATTTCGAATGGATTCATAGAGAGGTAAGCTAGAGAGGCATGACTATGCTCACCGATGAAGAGCTGGAACGATATGACCGGCAAATAATGCTGTCGCACATCGGCATAAAAGGGCAGGAGAAAATCAAACACACGCGAGCACTGATCGCCGGAGCCGGGGGGCTTGGCTCTCCTGCTGCTTTCTACCTTGCTGCAGCCGGCGTGGGCGCAATAGGCATTGTGGACCATGACGTAGTTGAGCTCAGCAATCTGAACAGGCAGATCCTGCACTGGGATAGGGATCTGGGTAAGGCCAAGGCGATCTCGGCGACTGAGAAGCTTAAGGAACTGAATCACGGAATCACCGTGAAGACTATAAAGGAAACCATAACCGAGGCCACTGTTTCTCAGGTCTTGACCGGTTTTGATATGGTCATTGATGCCATGGATAATCTCCCCACGAGATATCTCCTGAACAAGGCGGCTCTGGAAAAAAATATTCCCTTTTTTCACGGGGCTGTTTATGGCTTTGAAGGAAGGGCAATGACCAT
>CAYPNL010000336.1:0-2887 GCA_964412045.1 uncultured Desulfobacteraceae bacterium | reverse complement strand
TCTGCCACCCTGCTGAGGATCGCCTGGGCTTTGGGAAAACCCATGACCACGGTTATCGAGAGCATATTCGACAATATGGATGCCCTCATCGATCCCGGCAAGGTCTGCAAGAGATGTAAGGATCGATCACGCTGTGAGAGCTGCTACTTCAATACCGAAAGGCGGATCAACGAGGATTCGTCTCTTGATGTCATCAAAAGAGTCACGCCTGTGGCGTGATATCCATGGAGGTTGCCATGAAGGTGAATCAGGTAAGTGTCTTAGTCTCAAAGAAGATCGGAAAAAACTTCTGCTCCTGGAGCCTGAGCTACGGCGCCACCGCAGAGGTGGAGGATGAACACTATACCGAGGTCATAGCCCAGCTGGACACCGAGCTGCGGGAGATGGTCTCAGAGGCCCTGCCCACACCAAACGGAAACGGCAATGGCAACGGTTCATCCCAGGTGACCTGTAAGCCTGAGGCTTATAAAACTGCGTGAGGACCCGCACCGGCAGGCAGGATGATTCAAGAACAAGGCGGAGGGAAAACCCACCATGATAACGCCAGATCTCCTCTCTCTAGCAACCGGCATGGCCCCTGTGCCGGTGAAAATGAGGGTCTGTTTCTCGTACCCGGAAACACAGAAACAGGGCCTGATACTGGAAGGCACAGAGAGGATCACCCTCCGTCACCACAAGGGGGCCTTTGTGGGCTGCTTTTCCCTCAGACTCAAGAAACAGATCAACTGGGAATTATTCAAGACCTGGAAGACAACCAGAAACCCTTCTCTCACTGAAGCGATGGCCAGGGACTTCCTCCCTTTCATCAAGAATCACTACGACCTGATCACCACGGCCCCTCCATCGGCAAGCCGCGGTCCGACCCGCTACTGCGTCTATGACCTTGCTAAGGCCATATCCAGGATAACACACGTTCCCTTTTCCTCCGCCTTTTCCCAAAAAACAGAGAAGCGCTACCACGGCCGCCATGAAAGCCTCAAGCAGTCAAAACCAGAGATCCTTGCATCATGGTCTATCCGAAACAAATCCCTCCTGTTCGTGGATGATTGCATCACCTCCGGCACCACGGCCAGGCTCTGCTACGAGGCCTTGGTCTCTTTTGGGAACCATGTGGACGGCTTGATATGGGTGAGCGCCGGCTGACAGGGGCTGTCGTATCGGAACTTTATCGGAACTGTAACGGAACCTGCCACTTCAATGCTGGGTAACCTGCTGAAATAAAGAGCGATTTAACGGCACCGGTTTACGGAAGTCGATGTCCTTCCAGTTCCGTTAATTCTCTTTGAATATGCGCTAGTTATGGCCATTTCGGAGGGTGAGCCCTTCGCAATTCTCCCTGAAGCCATCCTCCCGAATCACCTCCCGCTTTTAAAACCTCCCTGATTCCGCCATGTTATACCATCAGGCATACCCTTTGCTCTCTTCGATGCAATATGCCCGAAGGCCTCCTTTGTTTGGGCAAAACAACTCAGCTCAATGGAAGGTTGCTCAATCGTTATCATGGCATTGACGGCGAGAGAAGATAACGCTATCCTTACCCCTGAGGAAGTTGCCCAGGAATTGTCGCTTAATCTTGAGACGATCAGAACATTGATGAGACGAAAGCTTCTTCCTGCGGCCAAGGTCGGGGGCTCATGGCGTACCACCAGGAGGGCGTTATATGGCTATCTGGAAAACCAAATGGGGTTGGAGAGCAGATTTCATGCTCAAGGGCAAAAGGATCATGGCCGAAGGCTTCTTCAAGTACAAGGACGAGGCGCGACAGTGGATACGAGACGAAAAGGAAAGCCAAAAGAGCCAGAAGAGATCTTCTTCCCAAGATAACAAAAGGGATTTATCCTTCTGGGCGCTTGCCCAGAAATACCTCGCCGATTGCAAGGTCAACTATGACAAAAAGACGGTGAGTGAAAAAAGCTACTGCCTCGAACGCTTCTATACTACGGTAGGGGATGTCGAAGTAACCGGTATAGACCCACCCACCGTCCTTGACTTTATTAACAAAAGGGCAAAAACCAAGAGCAACAACGCAGCCAACAAGGACAGGAAAAACCTCAAGGCATTCTACGGCTGGGTTCAAGAGATGTATGGTGTCATGCACGATCCAACCGGGCCTATTAAGAAGAAGCCACACACCAAGAAAGCCCGCAGGTTAATTGCCGTTCAAGACATCTTAAAAGTAATGCTTGTGGCAAAGGGGTACGAGCGGGTGCTCATTGGTGCATATTGGCACACCGGTGCGCGAAAAGGAGAGGTAATGAGATGGACCTGGTCGGATGACATTAATTTTGATGAACGGTGGGTCAGACTTGGCACCAGAAAAAACAGGGCCGGAGAAATGACCTATGAAAAGCTCTGGATGAACGATGACCTTTACAATCTTCTAATGTGGCAGTGGAAAAATAGGCATCCGACAAGTCCCTATGTCTTTTGCCACATGAATCCCAAGAGCAAGCTATACGGCAAGCCGTTCGTAGCAAGGTGGAAATTACTTAAGAGGCTCTGCAGTGAAGCCAAGGTCGAGACTTTCGGTTATCACGATATCCGCCACACCGTAGCCAAATACCTCAACGATTTACAAAAAGTAGGCCTTAAGAAAGTTCAGCAAGTCCTAAGGCACAGAAGACAAACAACCACCGAGATCTATGTGGAGGGAAACTACACCGATACGAGAGACGTGATGGGTCTTCTTGAACTCAGGAACCTGGAAAATTTCTAAGAAAATTCACGCAGTTTTTCACGCAGTAGACAAAAAAACTATTTACTTAGATCAGGTAACTCTCTGAAATTATTTGGCGTCCCCAACCGGATTTGAACCGGTGTTGTCGGCGTGAAAGGCCGATGTCCTGGACCTGGCTAGACGATGGGGACATGGATGAACGCTAGGACA
>CAYPNL010000335.1:0-3719 GCA_964412045.1 uncultured Desulfobacteraceae bacterium | reverse complement strand
GAAGGCTGAGGATTATCTTGCTGCTACCAGGGGCAAGTTTCAAGAGAAGGGCATTGAAACCCGCACCCATGTGGCTCATGGGCCGGTGGTGGAGGCGATTATCACCGCTGCCGAACGCGAGGCAGCGGATCTCATTGCCATAGCCAGTCATGGGCGGAGCAATCTATCCCAAGTCTTCTATGGGAGCGTAGCAGCGGGGGTGCTGCACCGGATCGACAGGCCTTTGCTGGTCATCCGGTCCCACGCCGAGGAATAAGAGGTTTACCGTTTCAGGCGTTGTTTTAGACTAGTGCCGTGGCCTTTGACGCTGAGCGAAACACGTTCCAGAAGCGCCATCTCTGCTACCAGAGGATGGATCAGGGTCTTCTGCCTCCATTGCCGACCATGTGTGCCCGGCCCACGGTATCTATCTTGGAAATCCGGATGAGCTCGGTAGAGGATCTCGCCGCGGGCTGGAATCGCTGGGCCGCCACAATGCTCTAGATGAACAGAGAGATGCCTTTCTGTTTTATGCTTTTTTGCAGACGAGCGATGCACCATGAGTTGGTCCATGAATACATCCACTATCCACCTAGTGTTGAGCAGATGGGGAGCGATTCGGAGGAAGGAATTTTCACTATTTTTCTACGCCTTACTGGTTTTCCTGTCTGGGTGTGCCACTACGCCGAGCACTCCGGAGCGGATGGATAATATCTGTGAGATTTTCAGGGAGAATACAAGGTGGTACCGGGATGCGCATGCTTCCAACAAGAGGTGGGATGTGCCTATACCAATCATGATGGCTATCATTCATCAGGAGTCACGGTTTGCAGCAGATGCCAAGCCACCACGGCAGACATGTTTATGGATCTTCCCGGGGCCGCGGCCGTCTTCCGCCTATGGCTATGCGCAGGCCGGCAACGAGGCATGGGCACAATACCAGGAGAGCACAGGAAACAGCCGTGCTGATAGGGATAATTTCAGGGATGCCATTGACTTTGTGGGGTGGTATTGCCATATGAGCCACCTGAGGTGTGGGATATCCAAACACGATGCCTACAGCCTTTATTTGGCCTATCATGAGGGCCATGGAGGGTTTGCCAGGAAGACTTACAGCAACAAGGGTTGGCTTATTGCCGTTGCCCAAAAGGTCAATGCCAGGGCGAACACCTACACGAGCCAGCTTGCCTCCTGTGAGGGGGAATTCAAGAAAAGGCCCTGCTGTTGCTTGTTCTGGCCTTTCTAGTTGTCTTCTGCGCTGTTTGGAAGGAAAATTCTGCCTAACTTGAAGAAATAAAAGGCCTTCCCGTGGAGAGCAAATGAACATCCTCTTTGTGTGTAGCGGAAACGTAAGCAGGAGTTACCTAGCCGAAATGCTGCTCAGGCATGAGGTGCGGATGGCCGCTCTCATGAATATCTCCGTCTCATCCGCGGGCCTTTTTGCATATCCGGGTAACCGTCCCGATCCCCATATGGTTGAATATCTGCAAAAACGAGGGATAGACCCAGGTGATCACGAGGCACGTGAGATGAGCAAGGACGATATCGATTGGGCTGATCTTATTCTGGTAATGGAGAAAGAGCAAAAAGAGATGATAGAGAATAGGTGGCCTGAGGCCGAGGGCAAGGTCGAACTCCTTGGCAGATATAGCTCGGGTGGGCCGATAGCGAGCGACATTATTGATCCATTCGATAGGTCATTATACCATTATCGGCTTTCCCAGGCCCAGATTTCCTTCGCTATAGAATCGCTCGTTAAAGGTGTGCTCTCCTGATCCGGTACATCCTGTCAGATAAGAAAAGATCCATTGATACGTGAGTTTCTGAGGAGGCAATAAAGTTCAGAGCAGGGCACGCACGTGGTGTTCGATATCTGCCTTGGGACGGGCGCCGATAAGCCTGTCAACGAGTTTCCCCTCTTTAAAGAAAAGCAGTGTTGGGATGCTCTGAGTGGAGTAGCGCATAGCGGTCATTTGGTTCTCATCCACATTGAGTTTTACGATCTTAACCATGCCCGCATACTCAGAAGCGAGTTGATCGAGGATCGGGGATACCATGCGGCAAGGTCCGCACCACGGTGCCCAGCAGTCCACCACCACAGGATACGGGCTTGAGAGAACCTCGTTTGTGAACGTTCGATCCGTTACGACTACGGCATGATCATGGAAGTCCCAAACCACGAGAGGCGTGCGGCACTTGGCGCATACCGGCTTATCCTGTAGCCTGTTCCTGGGTACACGATTTTTTGTAAAGCAATTGGGACATGGA
The DNA here is from genome assembly GCA_964412045.1 of uncultured Desulfobacteraceae bacterium. GTDB lineage: Bacteria > Desulfobacterota > DSM-4660 > Desulfatiglandales > B25-G16 > B25-G16. The sequence goes on along the minus strand of CAYPNL010000335.1, from coordinate 1,472 downwards.
ATGATAATGCTATCTTGATTCACCCTTTTCCCCTCTTAGCACGGCCTGTTGAGAATCCATATTCAGTATTGTCCGTGATCCTGCCTCGGATCTCAGAGTACATGACCAAGGCTTCAAGTGCCCGAACTGCCCGCTCAGTGCTCGGGAATACGGGCACCCCTCTGTCCATGAGACCCCGGATGAAATCCTCCTGAGTGCTCCGGTACGTGTATCCTACCAGCGGCTTGTTATAGGTCTTTAGCGCGTTTGCAATGGATTGGCTCTGCACATCGAGCAGTTCACCGATTTTTTCATCTGCCTGATCCTCTGGAATGCCGAGGTGCTCAAGGGCACTTTTTACGGTCTCCATTGGCATGAGAAGATAAACGAGCAGCATATCAGCGTTATTTTCCTCAAGCAGAAGGCTCGGTATGCGCGAGAAATAGTCAAGAAGGTTTTTTGTAAAGGTAAAATCAACGGGGTTGTGCACGCTGCTCGTTTTCGGCAGAAAGGGTGAGATCTTGTTGATCGTTTCGGCAGAGAGCGTAGGAAGCTCAAGGCCTGCCCTCCCACAGAAATCAGCTGCCTCGGTGCCAGGTCCACCTGAATGGGTTTGGATTACTACCCTTTTCCCTTTTGGCAGGGGAAGGGCGCCGAGGACCCAGCAGAAGTCGAATAGCTCCGTGATTGACCGCGCCCTGATAATCCCGGCCTGCCGGAACATGGCATCGTACAGGTGGTCGGGCCCTGCCAGGGCCCCGGTGTGTGAAAGGCCTGCCCGTCTACCCGTATCCGAACCTCCTACGTAGAGGGCTACAATAGGTTTTCGTGTCACGATTGCCTTTGCAGTTTCCACGAATGCCCTTCCCCGTTTGATGCCCTCGATATAGAGCGCGATTACCCGTGTTTGAGGGCAGACTGCCAGGTATTCCATGCAGTCGACAATATCGAGATTCGCCTCATTCCCCACGCTAAAGGCTGTGCTGAACCCGAGACCGAAGTTGGCGAGATAGTGAAACATCTGCGTGACAAAGCTCCCGCTCTGGGAGGCCATGCCGATAAACCCGGGATTGCCTAGATACTCAAGCAGGGTGGTATTCAGCCTATGGTAAGGGTTGGTCACGCCGATGCAATTTGGGCCGAGAAATCGAATGTCGTGCCTCTTGGCGATGTCCTGAAGCTCCTTCTCCTTTGTCACGCCATCTCCTCCGAGTTCCTTGAACCCACCGGAAACAACAATGGCATGCTTGATCCCCTTTTTTCCGCATTGATCCAGAATGTCGGGAACAATTCGTGCGGGCAGGATCAGGACGGCAAGGTCGGGCACCTCAGGCACATCCAGGACACTGCGATAGGCCTTGAGGCCCTGAACCTGTGCTTCTTCAGGATGAACCGGATAGACGGTTCCATCAAAGCCCATGGCCTTCAGGGAGATAAGGATAGGGGTTCCCATGGAAAGGATGTTGTTGGATGCCCCAAACAGGGCAATGCTC
>CAYPNL010000334.1:0-2666 GCA_964412045.1 uncultured Desulfobacteraceae bacterium | reverse complement strand
TCTAGGGTCTTTGTCCGTGTGCGCTCGTTTGAAGCGGCCTCCCGACTCGTCTTTATTGGGGTATGATGGGAAAAAAGACACCTCCATGCCCATGCGTCTTACCAAGGGCGCCTCTTGTGCCTCCAGCAAAGGCCGGGATTCATTTTCAAAAGGCTAACGTGTTACAAAATCGAAAGTTTGCCCAGTTACCTACTACAAAACACAGACAATGGCATACCTGAAAAAATTCTATTGAAGGCTTGCTTCATCCTCCATCAAGATCTTGCTTTGCCCTGATGAGGCGGTTGAGCATTTGCATATCGCCCCCCGCCTTTGCCTGGCTCATGGATCGAGAGATCGTGCGTTTCGCTATCTTTTTCCCAAACTCCGCCACAGCGCTCTCAACCATTTCCTCTGTGTAAAAGGGCTGGGAGAGCATGATTGCCCTGAGTTGTTTCTTTGCATCCACGCTTTCCAAGAATGATTCAACCTTGTCTATATCTTCGCTTGTTTGTACACGCTCCATCAATATCTTGGTTATATTCGCCATATCAGGGTCAGAGACGATCAATCCCCACTCCTGGTCCCGAAACCTATCGATTGTCTCGGGGTAGTGCAGGAGGAGGTTCAAGAACGGGATGTCTGAGCCGTATTTTCTCAGATCCTGAGCATTTGATACGCTGGTTGCAAGAGAAGGTCGGCTCCTTGTACCTTGGCCTTTGCTCCGCCGCAGCTCATCCCACACAATGCCCTCATCGATACCAGTTCTCTCTGAGAATTGCTTCACATACAAAAACCTCGTAGCCCCCTCATCCAGTTCAGAAAATATGGGCAATACCTCATTAAGCACCTTGATCTTGCCATCAACTCCCTTGTCCATATGGGCAAGCGCCTGAGCGAGATAGAAATCAAAGATAGGGGTAGCGCCTTCCAAGAGACCCATAAAGGCATCGGGACCGCGGCTGTGTATGTAACTATCAGGGTCTTCTCCCTGGGGAAGTACGAGCACCCTCGCGGTGACCCCCTCATTCAAGAAGAGGGGGAAACTCTTCAGGGCAGCCATTCTTCCTGCATCATCCGGATCGAACAACACGATCAAATCCCTTGTGTACCCCTTAAGCCTCCGCACCTGATCACCCGTGAGGGCGGTACCCAGGGCAGCCACAGCATACGAGATGCCGTACTGCCTGAGTGCCAGCACATCCATGTACCCCTCTACCAGGATGGCCAAGCCCTTTTCCCTGATGTCCTTATACGCTGAATCGAGCCCATAGAGCCATGCCCCCTTGTGATAAATCGGCGTCTCCGGTGTATTGATATATTTGGGAAGGGTATCATCCAAAATCCTTCCGCCGAAGCCGATGACGTGCCCGTTGAGATCGGTGATGGGAAACATAATCCTGTTCCGAAAGCGATCATAGTAGGCGCCGTGATCCTTTTTGACGATGAGCCCAGCCTGGGCAACCCTCTCAAGCGAGTAGCCCTTTGAGCTCATATAGTTCGTCAATCCGTCCCAGCGGTTCACTGCATATCCGAGTTGGAAACTCGAGATCGTCTCCTGCGATATGTTGCGCTGTGATACATAGTCCCTTCCAGGCTTTCCTTTTTCGGACCTCAAAAGCACCTCGTGAAAATAGCTGCATGCCAGTTTATTTACCCTGAATAACTCCTCCTTTATCTCCTCTTTTCTTCGTTCACCAGCAACATCTCTTCTCTGGGGCAGGGTAATATGGTACCGCTCTGCGAGATCCTCGAGCGATTGGGGGAAAGACAGGTTATGGTACTCCATCCAAAAGGTAAACACATCACCTCCTCTGCCGCAACCAAAGCAGTGGTATATTTGTTTGTTCTGGTTCACGGTAAACGAGGGAGAGCGTTCGGAATGAAACGGGCATAGGCCCACGTAGTTCTGTCCGGCCTTCTTGAGCTGGACGTACTGGCCGATAACCTCTACAATATCGGCTGCCTTCCTAACCGCCTCCTTGGCCTCCGAAAAATCCATGGTTTAAGTGCCTAACGAGAGATAAAATGAGCTAACATTATAAAATCGCTTCGCGATCTTCTATACTATTTACAGCTCAACGATGGTGATACCGCCGTTTTCCCCGTCCCTTCCTCCGTCGATGAAATTCTTTACATACGCGCTTTCCGAAAGGTATTTCCGTATAGCCCGTTTCAGCCTTCCGGAGCCGATGCCGTGCACGATGGTGAGCCTCGGATGCCCATGGACTAAGGCCGTATCTATCAGATGATCTACCAGCGGCATTGCCTCATCAACGGTATACCCCACGAGGTTCAGTTCTGTGCTCTCCAAGGCCTGAGTTGATACGGACCACTGCCCTGTAGGCCTTGTGCCTCCGTTGTGCTGAGACGCTCGCTCCGATTCCGGAACCAGCTCCGATGAATCAACGGTGAGTTTCACGTTTCCCGCCATAATCCGCACCTTTGAGGAATCCCTATCCAGGCCCACAACCATCCCGCTCTTCTTTGATTTGGTATGAAACACGATCTGACCTACGCCTATCTGAGCATGAGGGGCCACGCCTGCGTCCCTTTTCATCCCTGCGATGAGATCAAGCAAGTTTTTCTTTGCCTGGGCGTATTGTTGGGTTGCCTTGGGCTGACCTCTCGATCCCTCTTGCTTGAGACGCTCTATGGCCTTCCGAAATTCCCCACGCGCCTCTCCT
>CAYPNL010000333.1:0-19800 GCA_964412045.1 uncultured Desulfobacteraceae bacterium | reverse complement strand
AGGAGGATCAATGCCGTGTGTGACCGGGCACTGCTCATCGCCTACGTGAATGAAAAGAGCACCATTTCCAGGGCAATAGTTGCAACGGCCATCGATGATATCCGGGGGGATCTTACCCTGAAAGGCCGGGCAGGGGGTTGGTCTTTGAGAAGGGCGATATCCTCAACCGTACTGGTGCTCTTACTCATCATGGTGGCGGGCTTTGCCGGCTGGAACTTCAGATATGATTTCTTGGACCTTTTCTCACCCCGTTGTAAAGTCATCCCTGCCGGCCAGAGTGATGGCGCCACACACCAACCCGAACCGGAAATAGAGACGGAAGCTCCACTATTTCTCGATGAAAAGAGCAGCCTAGCAAGCCTCTTCGATCTATATTACGCGAACGCAGGAGAAGGGAGCGATTTAGTCAGTGAAGAGCATCTATCCTTGATCTTTTTTATGATGGAGCCTGACCACTGCACCTTGTTTAAGAAACCCTTTCGGGTGCAGGCAACCCTGTCTCCGGCTCCACCCTCCGCCTCACCGCACTATCTTCTCATCCGGGACATAACTGAGGAGAGCGCTATAGCCATCGATACAAGAGGAAAGGACCGGTCGGTGAGCAGGGAGTTTCTCATCAATCATTGGGGTCAAAGGGTTTCTTGGATATGCCCCGTTGAAAATAGCTGCCCAGAAGTAAGAAGAGGCATGAGCGGCCCGGATGTGTCAGAGGTTCAGCGGATGCTCAAAGATATTGGCTACCAGGTGGAACTTACGGGGATCTTCGATCAAGCGACCTTTTTGGAGGTGATTGCCTTCCAGAGACGCCACGGTTTGATCAGCGATGGGATAGTGGGCCGCAAAACAAGGGCTCTCTTATGCCAGATGACGGATTGAGGCGGCGAAACAATGGAGGACTGGAGTATTGGAGGATTGGAGTATTGGAGGAATATACCATCAGCACTCCACACTACTCCAGCACTCCAGATAAAATTCATGAGCTATATCAATGAGGCCCTGAAAAAGGCCCAAAAGGAAAAAGATGCTCTTGCTGCACGATACAGCAGTTTTCTCGCGTCACGGCGAGAAAAAAGGAGGGGCTCAACGGGCAGATTGATCTGCTGGATCTCCGTTATTGTTATCCTCATTTTGCTTGCTTTTGGGCTCTATTCATGGTTGGATTCAAAAGGCCCGGAGACGACATCCGTCGCAAAGAAGGCCATTCCACAGGCTGTATCAAAACAGGAGGCCGCTGTAACTACTAAGGATCTCTATGAGAAGGCGCGGCGGCTTCAAAGGAGCGGGCGCTTAAGGGATGCGAGAAGCTTTTACCAGAAATCCCTTGTTCTTGATCCGGAGAACGTCAAGGCGGTGAACAATATAGGGGTTACCTTTCTTCAGGAAAGGGACTTCACCGAGGCCCGAAAAAGCTTTGAAGAGGCAGTGCGATTGCAGCCGGATTACGTTGATCCATATTACAATTTAGCCTGCCTCTACGCCATTCAAGGGGATACGAAAAGGGGCCTTGAGTATTTGAGGAAGGCTGTTTCATTGGATGGATCGGTACGAGAGTGGGCTCTGACTGATAGTGACCTGAAGGCCCTGAGAGGATTGCCCGAGTTTGAGGAGGTAGTGGGAAAGAAATGATGGAGAGTTGGAGAAATGGAGTATTGCAGTTTCTCTATAGTGTTCCAGCCAAGTCGCGCCAGGGCAGGCTGATTTGTCAGGCTCTGGTTCAATATAGACAGTTCGTGAAGAACTATAATGGCAACAGCTTATTACAGACAAGCCGCGCCAGGGCGGGCCATTACTCCCGTACGAAGTAAGATGTCACGTGATGGAAGTACAATAAAATGAGAATAAAAACACTATCTGCGCTTACCCTGTGCCTCCTTTGGTTGGTGATTATCCTGGCGATACAAAGCCCTGCGGCGCAGGCTGCGAGGATTGCAGGCGAGGAAGGCACAACGGCAGTTGCTCCCGAACCGCAAGAACCGGCAAAAAAGGCGGCTCCAAAGCAAGCGCCGGTTATCAAAAGGCAACCGCCGGTTCCGAGCGCTCAGCAGGTGAAAAAGACCGCTCCTGTCGAGCCTGTAGAAGAAAAGAGAGGCCCTCAGGCCCAGGAAATAATGGTTTCTGAGAAGGCGGTTACGAAAAAAGAAGAAGTCTCACAAAAACCGGAACCGGCTTCACGGTACATTACCATAGATTTCGATAACGTTGACATTGCCCTGTTTATCAAGTTCATCAGCGAGCTGACAGGAAAGAATTTTATTATTGACAACGCGGTGAAGGGGAAGGTAACCGTTATCTCGCCGACCAAAATATCCGTGGATGAGGCATATAAGGTCTTCGAATCGGTTTTGGAGGTCCACGGATTCAGCACGGTGCCGGCCGGAGCCGTTATCAAGATTGTACCGGCAGTCGAGGCCAGATCCAAAAGCATCGAGACAAGACTAAGGGAAGAGGCTACAGCTCCTGAGGATAGGGTTGTGACACAGTTGATTCCGTTGAATTACGCCAACCCGGATGAGCTGAGCAAACTCTTCCGACCCCTGATATCCAAAAACAGCGTCATAGTTTCCTATGAGCCTACCCGCATGCTGATCGTTACGGATGTGCAGTCCAACATCAAGCGGTTGCTCGGGATCGTAAAGGAGATTGATGTCGCAGGGATCGGGGAAGAGGTCTCAGTAATACCAATTGCCCATGCGACCGCTTCGACGCTCGCAAAATCATTGAGCGACATCTTTCAGGCGCAGGTCAGCAGAAGGCCGACAGTAAGAGGGGCTCCCGCACAACCCACCACAAAAATTGTGGCCGATGAGCGGACCAACTCGCTCATAACCTTAGCCACGGAGGATGATACGCAAAAGATACAGGGCCTCGTGGCGTTGCTGGATAAACCGGTCCCCCGCGGAGAAGGGGACATCCACGTCTACTACCTTCAGAACGCAAGCGCCGAAGATCTCCAGAAGGTGTTAATGGCTATCCCTTCGAAGGAAATTAAGGAGCAGGAAAAGGGTAAGGCCCCTGTGGTCTCCAAAGACGTCCAGATAGTGGCAGACAAGGCAACCAACAGCCTGGTCATTACCGCGAAAAAACACGATTATCTCGTGCTCGAGGATATCATCAAGAAACTTGATATAGCAAGGAGCATGGTCTACCTTGAGGCCCTTATTATGGAGGTAAATGTAGATAAGGACTTTAAGCTTGGGGTGGAATGGATGGGCATGGAGGATTTTACCTATGATGGAAAAAGCGGCGGCTTTTTTGCGGGCTCAGGCGGAATCGGTGATTACGAGAACATTCAGGGATTGACCAAGAGCACCCTTCCTTCCGGCTTTTCCTTAGGAGTGTTTGGTGCGGCCATTCAGATAGGGGATCTGGTGTTTCCGAATCTGGGTGCGATCCTCCAGGCATATCAAAAGGATTCCGATGTGAATATCATCTCAACGCCTCAGATCTTAACCACCGACAACGAAGAGGCGGAGATTTATGTGGGAGAAAACGTCCCATACCTCACCAAAGAGGCAACAGGAGAGCAGACCTATCAGACATACGAGTACAAGGATGTCGGCGTGACCCTTAAGATAACGCCCCAAATCAACCAGGAGCGCTTCGTAAGGCTCAAGATCTTCCAGGAAAATATATCCTTAAAGGAAGGCACTGAGAAATATAGGCCAACAACGCTCAAGCGATCTGCGGAGACCACGGTTATTATAAAGGATATGAATACTGTGGTGATTGGCGGTATTATCGGAGAGAGCGCCGAGAAATCTACGAATAAAACACCATGCCTTGGAGATATACCCGCCTTGCGCTGGCTCTTTAGCGCGCTGTCCAGATCCCAAAATAAGACAAACCTATTCGTTTTTCTCACGCCCTATATCATAACGAGCCCGACAGAGGCGAAGGAGATTTATGACAAGAAAAAAGAGAACATGCAGGGGATTCAAGGGGGCGCTGTGAAGATGTACAAAAAGCCGGAACGTCGTGATCAGGGCCGGAATGATGAATAAGGGTAACTACCCAGGTAGACAGACTGAAGGCAGAAGGATTTTAGGGATAAATCAGTTGCAAAATAAGTAACCTTCTTCAGCCTATCAACCTGAAGATTAATAAAGAAAAATTATCGGCGGTGATGGAAAGGCTCATCGGAGAGATATTGAAAGAGGTTTGTTCCCTTGCAGAGGATACGCTCGACCAAGCCCTCATGATCCAGGAGGACAAAGGCGGACGGATAGGAGAGATCTTGATCCAGAAAGGGGCAATCACCGAAGCGGACCTCTTAAAGGCCCTCGGCCTCCAGTTCGGATTGCCATTATGGTCCGCCATCCCCACCGAGGGCATGGATCTCGGTTTTACGGAGCATATTCCCATCCAGTTGCTAAAGAAGTACAGGATGGTGCCCTTGACTACCAATGACAAGGCCTATATCGCGCTAAACGATCCCACCCTATTTCAGCCCCTTGACGATCTGCGCCTGATCCAGGGCTGGAATGCGGTCCAGACCGTGCTCGCCCCGCATTCAGCCATCATTTCTACCATTAACTATGCCTATGACATGAGCAGGGATTCAGCAGAGCAGGTTATCCAAGATATGCACGACGAGGACAAAGATCTGATCCTCTCTGCGGTTGAACAAACAGGCGATCTGTTGGACGATACAAGCGATGCGCCCATTATCAAACTGGTGAACCTGATCCTCTCTCAGGCGGTGAAGGCAAGAGCCAGCGATATACATATTGAGCCCTACCAAAACCGTCTGAAGATTAGGCATCGGCTGGACGGCATCCTCTACGATATGCTCACTCCTCCAAAACATATTCAATCCACCCTGATCTCAAGGATCAAGATCATGGCAGGGATGAACATTGCGGAGAAGAGGCTTCCCCAGGATGGGAGGATTGAGATCAAGATAGGCGATAGGGATGTTGATATCAGGGCCTCCACCATCCCTATCGCCTTTGGAGAGCGAGTGGTCCTCAGGATCCTGGATAAGAGAAACGTGTTGTTGGGACTCTCAGACCTTGGTATGCCCAGGGATGGCCTCAGGCGTTTTCATGAACTCATCAAGTCTTCCCACGGCATTATCCTGGTCACGGGTCCCACGGGGAGCGGTAAAACAACCACCCTCTATAGCGCCTTAAGCACCATCAACAAGCCGGACATCAATATCATCACCATAGAAGATCCCATTGAGTACCAGATCGACGGGATCGGCCAGATCCAGGTAAATCCCAAGATAAACCTCACCTTTGCAAACGGCCTGCGGTCAATAGTGCGTCAGGACCCTGACGTGATCCTCGTGGGTGAGATCAGGGATTTGGAAACCGCGGAGATTGCCATCCAGTCGGCATTGACGGGCCATCTGGTATTCTCTACCCTCCACACAAACGATTCAGCCAGTGCAGTAACCAGGCTCATAGATATGGGGATAGAACCCTTTTTGGTCACCTCGTCGGTGATTGGAATATTGGCTCAGAGGCTGGTGAGAAGGGTGTGCGATGAATGCAGGGAACCCTATATACCTGATGAGGAGTCCTTATACAATATTGGCATAACCTCTGAAATGAGGAGCGGCAAAGAGATTTATCGGGGTACGGGATGTGAAGCCTGCCTCAATACCGGGTACCAGGGTAGAACAGGGATATTCGAGCTCATGATTATGGATGATACGATCAGAAATCTCATACTGAAGACCTCCGACTCCAATACCATTAAACACGAGGCCGTTAACCAGGGGATGATAACCCTTCGCAAGGATGGGGTGATAAAGGTGCTTGATGGTATGACGACCGTGGAGGAGGTTCTGAGGGTCACACAGAAGTAGTGTTAGGGCCCTTCGGCCCCAATGGAGAGATGGAGTGTTGGAGTGTTGGAGTGGAGGATAAAAAAGAAATACGAAAGCAAGAAAGATATAACCTGAATCGCGGTTATCAAAAGCTGCGAGTATGGCAAGATTCTGTATCGCTTTCCACTATGGTTTTGAGAGAGTTTAAAGGATTGCCTTTTGAATTTAAAAGAATAGTTAGGCAACAGATGGCGGCTGCTGATTCTATTCATAGAAATATTGCCGAGGGATATTGCCGTCGATCTATTCGTGAATATATTCAATTTCTCTATATTGCTCTTGCTTCACTTGGTGAAACCGTATCCGGGCTTTTTGCTTTAAGAGATGGGGGTCTTATTTCTGAAAGGCAATTTGAGGAGTTGGATTCTTTCTGTTTTAAGATTGACAAACTCGTAAAAAGTCGAAATCGGTGTCATTGCGAGCGAAGCGAAGCAATCTCAGTCAATGTAAGCAATTGAATTCACTAGATTGCTTCGTCACTCCGTTCCTCGCAATGACCGGTAGAAAGACTGTTTACGAGACCATCAAGATTGAAAATGAACTTTTGAGCTTAATCAAATCATTGGAACAAAAGAAAAGTAAAGGCGATTGGATTGATTATATAGTGAAAGAGGACGATTCAAGATACGGAGTAAAGGACGAATAGCATGTTGAGGGAGCGAAGTATTGGAGTATTGGAGTATTGGAGTATTTTTTCCCACTTCTTGGTTTTTCCACAGCTCCATTTCTCCATTTCTCCATTTCTCCATTTCATCCCTGTCCTGTCGCTCCTTTTTCTTTTTGCAGCCTCGGGCCATGCCTCTTCCCTAAATGGTCCATGGGACTGGAATAAGCCCCAGCAGGCCTTTCGAACGGACGCCCATCAGGGTTTCAATCCCCTGCGATTTATGGTTGAGCTGCACAGCGCCTATATCTCGCCGATTGACGGCAAAAATTGCCCTATGTATCCCTCTTGCTCGCGCTACAGCCTCCAATGCCTTGAAAAGCACGGGCTCCTCATTGGTTGGGTGATGACCTTTGATCGTCTGTTGCGGTGCGGTAGGGATGAGCTGCGATTATCCCCGGAAATAGTGGTGAACCACGAACTGTTATGCTACGATCCGTTGGAGAATAATGACTTCTGGTGGTGGAAGAAACAGTGAATTGAGCGGTTTGCTGGCTAGAATTGCGTTTCATGAAAACCTTTACACAGTCATTGCGAGAAGCGAAGCGACGAAGCAATCTCAACAGGGATCACAAAATACGATACGAGATTGCTTCGCTGACGCTCGCAATGACAGCTTTTTAATGAAACGCTTTACTAGTATGGCAGGAGTGATTCTATGCTTTTTTACCTTCCTTGCCCCCCTCAACTGCTATGCCGCCGGGGTAGTGCTCGATCCGGAAGGGCAATTTCAATTCGCAGAGCAATACTTTCAAAATGGCGAGTATTACCGTGCAATCGGAGAATACGAGCGGTTCATCTACCTCTTCCCTCACGCGGATAAGGTTGAGCTTGCCGGATACCGGATCGGCCTTTCGTACCTGAAAGGAGAGCAGTATGAGCAAGCCATTCAGTCTTTGTATGCACTCATTGAGGAATATCAAGACACGACCTACGCGTTAAGATCCTATCTGGAAATCAGCAAGGCGTATCTTGGGCTTAATCGGTATGCCATGGCCCTCACCGCCTTAAACAACCTCATTACCATAGCTCCCGATCAAGCCCTCAGGGATGAAGCCCTTTATCACAGTGCCTGGGTCTACCTGGAAATGGGGTTGTGGAACAAGGCAATAGAGAGCTTCGAGAAGGTCTCTTCCGAAAGCAGGGATGAATATAAGATCAATGAGACCCTTTCTGAGCTCGCCCGCGGGGTGCCGATCAGGACGAAGGACCCCACGATTGCCGGACTGCTTGCCGTGGTTCCAGGTGCAGGGCACCTGTACTGCGGGAGGAAGAGAGATGCTCTGATATCATTTTTTCTGAACAGCGCCATGATATATGCTGCGTATGAGGCATTTGATAACGACCTCATCGCGATTGGCGCGATTATCACCATCTTTGAGCTGGGCTTCTATGGGGGCAATATCTATAGCGCCGTGAGCAGCGCCCATAAATATAACCGGGATGCGAAAGGAAGGTTCCTGAATGAGCTTAGGGAAAAAACGAGGCTGGACATCTCCCTGGGAAATCCCACGGAGAAATCCCTTTTGCTTTTGTGCCGAATCCCGTTTTAGCAATGGAGAGCATCGTGGTGAATACGCAGTTGATCGGGCTTTCCGCATTCCTGGTGCGAGACGGAGGGCTTAATTCGGATTTCATGCTCGCGCAATACACGGTCGCATCCCTCGTGTCTGAGAATAGGGCCCTCTCTCATCCGGCATTCATCCGCCTACGCAGGAAACCACGGTCTTGGCCGTGGGGGAATGCGTTCATGTGTGATATACCATTTCAGCAATCAATCTATCACGCTTCGGCGGATTTCGCTCACCGGCGGATGACCCACCGAAGCCCCCGCCTTCGCGAAGCCCGCTACAGCGGGCGAAGGAAGGTCGGCGTAGGTGGGTATGGTTTCGGGGACCACGGGCTCCATTGGCTCAATCCCCAGAAGGAGGATCATGTTTCCATGGGCTCCATTTCCGTGAAGGACACCAAAGATGATCTTCAGAACAATGGACCGCGGTGCCGATAAAACATCCGTGATTATCGTCGCCACCGGCGAAATAGATGAGGCTGTTGTATGCATTGATCCTGCCGCCTGTCAGTACCCTTCCCTTAAGGGATGACATGGGGTCAACTCCATTGAAGATGATCCCTTTTACCTGATCATAGGTGAGCTCCCCATGATACGCCCAGATAAGGGCTGCAAGCCCTGCAACATAAGGGGCTGCCATGGAGCTTCCACTGATGTCTTTATAGCTGTTGCCGGCCTTTGCGCCCAATATCTCAACTCCTGGGGCCGCTACATCCACCGAGGTGAGCCCGGTATTCGCCCAGGAGGGCAGCTCGTCGTTGTTATCAGTAGCGGTCACGGATATGATAGCATCCAGGTCATAGCTGGCCGGGTATACAGGTGACTCGTCATTATCCGTGCCCTCGTTTCCCGCTGCTGCGATAACGAGAAGCCCGGCATCCCCGGCCATTTTAATGGCCTCATATTCGCTTGCCGAGTATCCTCCCCCGCCGAGGCTGAGGTTGATGATTTTCGCCCCATTATCGATAGCATACTCTATTGCCGCAATTTCATGGGCAACAAAGCCATTACCGCCCTCATCTAATATTTTCAGGATCATCAGAGAGGCAGACCAGCATATGCCGGTAATGCCAACGCCGTTATTACCCTGGGCCGCAATGATCCCGGCGACATGAGTGCCATGGTAGAGCTCTTCTTCGCCATTGTCATCATAAGGGTTATTGCCGCCGTTCACGAAGTCCCATCCGTAGTAATCATCGATCTTTCCGTTGCCATCGTCATCCACGCCGTTGTTGCCGGGGCTTCCGCCTGACCAATCTTCACCCGTGTTTCTCAAGATGCTTTCTTTCAGATCCTCATGATCGAGATCAGCCCCGGTATCCAGCACGGCTATCACGACACTGCTGCAGTCGGTTTGTATATCCCATGCCTCCAGGGCATCGATGTCCGCATCCTGGGCGCCGCCCGTTTGGCCGGTATTGTGGAGCCCCCAGAGATCCTCGAAACGGGGATCATTCGGCGTTCGGAAAGCCCGCCTGATGTAGTTCGGCTCAACGTATTCCACATCCGGATCGGCCCGGTAAAAAGAGACGGCCTCCTCAACGCTCCAGCCATCCGGGATCTTAATGCGCTCAACAGAAACCCTTTTCAGACTGCCTGTCACCTTGAAGCCACGAGATCTATGGATACATTCTCTGTGTTCCCCTGAGAGACCTTCTTTGAACTTGACCAGGATCTCGCCCTGGGCATACCGTGCTGTATGCTGTGTTCCTGGATAGGCGGAAATGGGGTAGAGAATAAGTAAGAGCGCAAGTAGAATCGATGATCTTACCCACTTCCGAACCCTCCCTCTTTGAATGGTGAGAGGGTTGGGGTGAGGGTTACCGGCCATAGAACAGATAGTTGTGTTACTGAACACTAGGGCGTATCAGCGTTTATTTTCGGCTGCGTTCTTCTTATGTAGTTCGGCTCAGCGTAGGCGACATGGGGGTCTTCCTGGTAGAGCCTGATGGCCTCTTCCACGCTCAGACCGCTTTTGATCTTGACAAGGTCGATATTCAGCTTTTGAAAATGATTGAGTATCGTTGAACTCAGGCGGTCATGGAGGGCCTGGACCTCTTCCTGTGAAGCATCCTCATGAAATGTAACCAGAACCTGTCCGGGTACATACGATAGCTCTTGCGCGGACTGGCTGCAGCATGCATCCTGGAACAAGACGAAGCACAGCATAAACAATATAGGTGATATTCTTGTCGGCATGCTTTTGTTGTTACCATTCAAGATGACCTCAAATCAAGCAGAATTACAGAGCTTTGTCATACCTGAACCACCGATAACTGCAGCGCCTCCTTGAGTAAAGGAAAGGATTATGATACATGATGCGGAAGAGACCGGATGAACGCGCCAATACATCTTCACGCTTTTCAGAGCGAATGAGGATAGAGAGTGGATGTAAATTTAGGGGAGGAACGGATCTTGAGTGTACATGATTATGTTCTAGAGCGATTTTTTACGCCGCCCTCAGGCATTTTTCAGCATTAGAAAATGAGAGTGGGAAAGAAGCATGGAACGCACGATGAACATATTCCAGCCAATATACTTGACGCGGCCTTTAAAATTGCCTTAATACGTATATAATCTTGGTGTGTTCGTGCCTTTGTGGCTAAATATACAATAGCACTTACCAGTAATCGGCCTTATTCACATGGAAAAGAAGTTAAAGCTAGAAATCGAAAAGGACATCGGTGAAAGCAGACCGAGGGTGGGGATATCCAAGGAGGTTACGGTTGCTGACGGGAGAGGATCAACCCTGAGCGGACCCGTCTCCCTTGTCCCAGGGTGCGACTCGTACCAGATACTGGAAAAGGAGGTTGCTGCGATTAAGGAAGAGCTCGATACACTGCTGGAGGAATCGAAGAGTATCTTCGGGGGTCAGGGGAAGATCCAAGAGACTCAGGATGTTGATGAGTCTAAAACCGCACAGGAGATCTGGGATCTCCTATCAGCCATCAATGCCCCTGAGGTGTTGTCTGCGAGTTTTAACGGTATGAGCTATGAAAAGAGGATAGAGGTGGCTGATTATGTGCTCTCTCACTGTAATGTATTTTCAGGTCCGGCCTCTGTATTCTCGATGAGGTACAACAGCGAGGAAGGCTTACTTGAGTAGAGGATCCTGTGTTCGGAAGGATCGCTTCGACGGGGAACTATGCGGATCATACTTTTTGTAGGCAAAGGCGGTGTAGGCAAGACGAGCATTGCCGGCGCCACAGGTGTAAAAGCGGCTGCCACGGGCTACAAAACCCTGATTATGTCCCTGGATATCGCCCATAGTCTGAGCGATATATTCGCCCTTGATAAGACATTGATGGACCGGAACAGGGGAACGCCCTTTCAGGTTGATGAGAGGCTGTGGATACAGGAGCTCGATATACAGGAGGAGATACAGAGAAATTGGGGGGAGGTGTATAAGTACATAGCGACCCTCTTCAGCGCAACGGGATTGGATGAGATACTGGCCGAGGAGCTCGCCATCTTACCGGGCATGGAGGAGGTAAGCTCGCTCCTGTATCTGAACAAATATGTCCGGGAAGATACCTTTGAGGTCATTATCCTGGACTGCGCCCCTACCGGCGAGTCCTTGCGGTTTATCAGCATTCCTAGTGCCCTTGAGTGGTATATCAGCAAGATCTTCAAGATCCAGCGCAGGGTGGTCGGCTATGTCAGGCCCATCGCCAGACGCTTCTACGACATCCCTCTCCCGGAAGACGATTATTTCAAGGCCCTTGAGGAACTCTTTGCGAGGCTCGAAGGAATAAATACCATCCTCACAGATCCCGCCATAACCACGGTGAGAATGGTGGCCAATCCCGAGAAGATTGTGATCAAGGAAACACAGAGGGCCTTTCTCTATTTTTATCTCTACAGGATGTGCGTCGATGCAGTGGTAATGAACAGGATCTTGCCGCCGTCTATCAAGGAGACCTATTTCGATGATTGGAAAGACTCCCAAAAAAAATACCTACAGTTTGCAAAGGAATGCTTCAGCCCTATCCCCATCTTCCCGGTTTCGTTGCTTAAAGCCGAGCCGCTGGGAAAAGAAGGACTCACAAAGCTCGCTGAGGATATCTACGGCGAGCAGGATCCCACAGAACATTTCTTTAAGGACTGGCCGTATGAGTTCTCTCAAGAAGATGGCAGGGTGGACATCAAGATGAAGCTTCCCTATATTACAAAGGAGGAGGTAGAGATACATAGGATCGCACACGAGATCGTGATCAGGATAGGGGGATTCAAAAGGCATATCCTTTTGCCGCGGCACCTTGCCGCCTATACGGAGACTACAGCACGGATGGATAAGGACTTTTTGCATATCACCTTTGGAGGAAAAGGCAATGGCAAAAAAATCTAAAGAAGAAGAGGAAATAACCACAGAGGAGGCCTTTCGCTCACTGGGCCGGTTCTTTTCATGGATAGAGGAAAAGATCACTCCCGGCACCGAGTTTCGCGAGCACATGACCAAGAGCAGGGTAGAGTTCTTAAAAGGCATCAGGTCCTTGGTTGACACAAAGATAGATGACCTAGAGAAAAGGCACGGGAAAAGGGAAGCAAAGAAGGCTGCCAAGGTCGAGGTCGAGTAAGCTGGAATCTGGCTTAGAATGTTTGGATGTAATGGATAACACACCCATACGCATCCCCATTGATGGGGTGATCGACCTTCACACCTTTGCTCCGCATGAGGCCCCCGATGCGGTGAATGAATACATCAAGGTCTGCGCCCAAAAAGGCATCACAGAGCTTAAAATAATTCATGGAAAAGGCAAAGGCATACTGCGCCGAACCGTTGAGGCCGCCTTGAAGAAGCACCGACTGGTGCAATCCTTCAACCAGGATCCGGGCCCTTCAGGCTGGGGAGCTACTATCGTGTTTTTAAAGGGGCGCAAGGAGCAGTGAACATGGAAAGTAAATCTAGGTACCGAAGAAGGCTTTACGCGTTACTGATCATCTTTTTCGTTGTCCTGCCCCTATCCCTCGATTACCTGCAAGAAACCCCCGCAGGGAAATACCTTTCATGGCTCAATAGCGGAATGGGCATAGGAGGAGCGAAGATCACCATTATCGACATCGTCTACCTCGTTGTCTTTTTCGTTCTCTTTATGTTTGCCTCCAGGCTCATCAGGGATACCTTGCAGAACAGGGTTCTTCCCCGAACAAGGCTGGATACCGGGGCAAAGGCCTCCCTCGTCAATATCGTAATCTATGCCTTCTGGGTTCTCGCTATCTATACTGGAATAAATATCTTGGGTATCAACCTTTCATCGTTGGCGTTCATGGCAGGCGCCCTCGGAATCGGCATCGGCTTTGGGCTCCAAAATATCGTCAATAACTTCGTGAGCGGGATCATCCTTCTCTTTGATCCCTCCATCAAGGTAGGGGATATGGTACAGGTTGGCAATGATTGGGGTACGGTGAGAAGGATTAATATACGGACGACTATTGTCCAGACCTTTGACAACGCCTCCCTGATTATCCCGAACTCCGAGATGCTCTCAAACAAGATTACGAACTGGTCCTTTCAGGATCTTAGGGTTAGGCGTCAGGTTGACGTAGGTGTTGCCTATGGATCTGACATACAGTTGGTGCGAAAGGTCCTGTTGCAGATTGCTGAGGAGATGCCGGAGGTGCTGGGTGATCCAGCTCCCTGGGTGGAGTTCATGGATTTCGGCGACAGCGCTCTCATATTCAGGATTCGTTTCTGGATATCTTCGCCGAACCACTGGCTCACTGTGCCTACAGAGTTCAGATTTAGGATCGATGAAGAATTTAAAAAGCATGGCATCGAGATAGCCTTTCCACAGCAGGATATCCATATACGAAGCGCATCCGGCCTCGCCGATATCTTTAATAAGGAAGGATAATCACTCAGCCGCACCCCTGGCAAGCAGTGAGAGCGAGATTCTCGGGAATCCCGTCATTTTGCCTTGATTTTTTCTATGAGAAACACTAAGATTCGATCCATAACCCATTGAAATCGGAGAAGATCACATGGAGAGTAACAGAACATGAAAATACATGAATTTCAGGCAAAAGATCTCTTTCGAGACGCCGGCATATTGGTGCCATCGGGTATGCTCGCCAGCACTGCGGATCAGGCGGCACAAGCTGCAAGGGACTTGCCAGGTCCACCGTGGGTGGTGAAGGCTCAAATTCACGCAGGCGGCCGTGGCAAAGGAGGTGGAGTCCGGGTTGCGAACAGCATCGAGGAGGTCGATCGCATATCCAAGGAGATTCTCTCCACTGCCCTTATCACGCCGCAGACCGGACCATCCGGGCAGCCGGTACAGCAAGTTCTGGTGGAAGAAGGGCTTGATATCCAGAAGGAATACTATCTGAGTATTGTTGTTGATCGGAAGCTGGAATCCCCGGTGATGATCTTCAGTCAGGCAGGCGGGATGGAGATCGAGGAGGTATCAGCATCCCATCCGGAATTGGTATTGGTCGAGCCTATCGATACTGAAAATGGATTCATGCCCTATCATGCCCGAAATATCTTCTATGGCCTTACGCCATTGCCGGATATGGGGATGCTCAAGGATTTAACGCTGATTATGTCAAGGCTTTACGGGCTATTTATAGCAAAGGATTGCTCCCTGGTTGAGATTAATCCGCTCGTGCTCACGAAATCGGGCTCACTGGTCGCCCTGGATGCCAAGATAAACTTCGACGATAACGCCCTTTTCAGGCACAAGGAGATTGCCCAACTCCATGATCCCCTTGAGATGGATGAGTTGGAGGCAGAGGCATCCAAACACAATATCAACTACATCAGATTGGACGGCACTGTAGGAGCCATGGTCAACGGGGCAGGACTCGCCATGGCTACCATGGATGTGATTAAGCTTGCAGGCGCCGAACCAGCCAATTTCCTTGATGTGGGGGGTGGCGCCAGTGAGGAGATGGTTCAAAACGGGTTGAAAATCATCCTGAGCGACGACAGGGTAAGGGCTATCCTGATCAATATATTTGGGGGCATCCTGAGGTGTGATGTTCTCGCCCGGGGCGTGGTGAAGGCCGCAAAGGAGATAAAGATAACAGTCCCCCTCATTGTTCGCCTCGAGGGCACAAACGTGGAGGAGGGAAGAAAAATCCTGAATAACTCGAGCCTCGATTTCCTGGTGGCAAAGGATCTCGAAGAGGCCGCGCGTATGGTAGCGGAACAGGTGAAGTAATGGTGAATTTGTATTATAAAATTACTGTGGAGTAGGTTTATGAGCATCCTCGTTGATGAGAATACCAAGGTCGTGGTCCAGGGTATCACCGGAAAGGAGGGAACCTTCCACACCACGCAGATGTTGGCGTACGGCACCGATATCGTGGCAGGGGTGACCCCCGGCAAAGGCGGTGCGCAGGTTGAGGGAGTACCGGTGTTGAATACGGTAAAGGATGCGGTTGAACGATACGGCGCCAATACCTCTTGCATCTTTGTGCCGCCGCCCTATGCACCTGATGCCATGCTCGAGGCCGCTCAGGAAGGCATACGCTTAATCGTGTGCATTACCGAGGGGATCCCTACCATCGATATGATTAAGACAAAGAGATTTATCAGAGAGAAGGGATTCGTGCTAATAGGGCCCAATACCCCCGGGATTATCTCCCCGGGAAAGACGAAGGTGGGGATCATGCCGGGATACGTTCACAAGCCCGGAGGCATTGGGGTGATTTCCAGGAGTGGAACCCTGACTTACGAGGTAGTGGACCAGCTGACAAAGGCTGGATTCGGGCAATCTACCTGCATCGGCCTCGGTGGTGATCCGATCGTGGGGACCTCATTCATCGATCACCTCGGATGGTTCCAGGAGGATAATGCCACACAAGGAGTAGTGATAATAGGGGAGATAGGAGGTAGCGCAGAGGAAGAAGCAGCCGAGTATATCGAACGAGAGTTTGCCAAGCCAGTTGTGGCCTTTATTGCTGGACAGACGGCACCTCCGGGCAGAAGGATGGGTCATGCTGGCGCGATCATATCCGGAGGAAAGGGAAAGGCCGAAGATAAGATTAGGGCACTCAGGGAACATGGAATTACCGTTGTCCTGAATCTCGGACAATTGGGTAAAACCGCGCTGGAAGTTTTTGGGTGATGAATCAAAAGGCAGTCTCGCCAATTACCGTAAACGGCGATTGACTTATGATTCAAAGAACTCTATAGTGTTTGGTAAGAAGTCTTAGTCCACATATCCGTCAATATGGTCCTGCCTGCCGCAACGATTGCGGCGCAGGCAGGTACGTATTCTGCAAAGGGGGTTTAACGATAATACCATGCAAAAATCCCCCTCCGGGGCGGCGGCCTTACCCCCTTTCATAAAGGGAGGTTGGGAGGGATTTTAAAACGTGAGCGTATGTATGAAATGCTTTACTTAGCGAGGTGAGTCGATGTTTGGCCTAGGCATGCCGGAATTGCTCATTATACTGATCATTATACTGATCATCTTCGGGGCAAGCAGGCTTCCCGAAATCGGTAGAGGTCTCGGCAAGGGTATACAGAACTTTCGAGAATCTACGAGCAAGAAGCCGGCGGAAATACCTCCTGATACCGAAGATAGCAAGCGAGAAAAAGAAAGGCCCGATGAATAGGCCCGGGAGTCCCATCCGCTAGAATGGAATATCATCATCGGGGATATCGGGCGGCTCTTCGGCTGGAAAACGATCCTCTACGGATTCCGCCTCCGCTCTTTGGCCCGCCCTATCCAGCATTTGCATTCTCCAGGCCATGATCTCTGTCGTGTAGCGTTTAATACCGTCACGATCCTCCCAATCCCTCGTCTGTAAGCTACCCTCTATATACACAAGGCTACCTTTATGCAGATATTCCCCACAGATCTCCCCTAGCTTTCTCCAGGCTACGATCCTGTGCCATTCAGTCCTCTCTTGCTTTTCGCCTTCCTTATTCGTCCACTGATCCTTTGTGGCCATTCTAAAGTTTGCAACAGCCGCACCGCTCGGGGTATAGCGTATTTCAGGATCGGCCCCAAGGTTTCCTATGAGCATTACCTTGTTTAAACTTGCCATAGATCCCTCCCCTTACATGTTTATCTGTGTGTGAGAGCCTTATCACCATGCATGAAATTTCCAATGAAAAATGACTCTGATACTTTGGTTGCTATCTCTTCGTGTGTATTTTCCGCCAATCCCTCGGGCTCATATAGGTATCCCCAAGAGACCAGATCCCCCTGCCGGCCCGCCTTGCCTCCTCCTGGGCCTCGATATAGGGAGCAATGAGAAGTTTGGCGGGAGGTTCTTCGCGCCACACCTCTGCAAGCCCCTGCTTGATCATCTCAATGTTTATGTTCGTATCCCCCAAGAAAATTTCCCCAATAAGGTGATTGTAAGGGTATTGATCAATGCCGTAACCCTTTATCTCAACACTCTTGTTAAGTATCCTGTTTTCCAGGTATTGCTTTGACTCCGCTCCGAATGGTTGAGTCCGCTCGTTGTTTTTTGATTCTATCTCGGGTGCATCAACGCCGGCCAAGAGCACATAGATGATAACATCATGGCCCTCGGCCATGATCGTGTCACCGTCATATACGGTGATAACCTTGAATTGGCCTGCTATGGATGGGCTCGCATAGAGAAATAGGCCCATAATCAGGATAATACTTTTTGCAATCATCTTTTTCATTGAACAATGCCGCCCTAATGCATGCTGTATCTTATTATAATGGAATGATGAATGTGAATGATAGAGCCATCATTTGAGATATGCCTGATGAAAAGCTTCCCTTTTGGCATTTTATCGTTCCTGCCAGTCGTCAGACGGCCCATTGATATAGACCGGCGATCTTATATCATACACGTAAAGCGTTCCCTCGTCAATGAGCTTTGCAACGATATTGTCTGCAATCCAGGGATAAAAAATATACCCAAAGAGTTGGTTATCAGGCCCCAGGATCACATGGAGTCGCGGATAAAACTGCGTGTATGTGTTGATCCAACCGACGATCTCGGAAACTGTTTCCTTGCTCTCAACCCTGGTCCACCTATCGCCCACAAGTTCTCGCTCGTCATCTTTTGGATCAAACATGATGGCCGCGGGAATACTGATAGATGTCCCGGCATAGGATATACGGTAGTCCTTCCAGTTCTCCTGGAGCTTCTGGATGGTCATTTCATCTCCAAGTTCGGATGATAACCGGACTTTGCCGTAGTCCTTGATCAGCGCACAGCTGGACATGAGACTCATGGTCAAAATAAGGATGATCAATGAATACAAAAAATGGTTTGTTTTCATTATCGTTCCTCAACCGTGACATACTCGTAAAAAGGCGTTCTTTCGTAACACGTTAGCCTTTTGAAACTATCTGGTGAATGGGTTCTGGATGCCCCCGGCTTACTACATGCCGGGGCAGACGGATCAAAGCCCGCCTTGGACTTGATCCAGGATACAGCATAACGATGAGAGGCCTTTTTAAGAAACCATCAGAGGTAAGAATACACCTCTTCTCTCACGAATGCTAGCGTAAAATAGCGCTAATTTAAATGCATTCTACGGTGTTGAAGCAGACCAGTGCCGTCTATCCCATTGGGAATTCGGGTTTGTTCCTCTGCCGGCAGCAATGCGGCCTTCAGCGCTTCGTCTATCCACTCGAGGGAAACGAGATTCATGGCATTCCGGACGTCCTCCGGTAGATCCTCCAGGTCACGCGCATTACGCTTGGGCAAAAGGACCGTGGTAAGTCCCGCACGATGAGCAGCCAATACCTTCATCTTGATGCCTCCTACCGGGAGTATGCGGCCCCGAAGCGTCACTTCTCCCGTCATTCCCACATCGCTTCGAACCGGCCGTCCGCTGAAGAGGCTCGCCATAGCCATGAGCATCGACACACCTGCTGACGGGCCATCCTTCGGTATGGCGCCTGCCGGCACATGAATGTGGATATCGGTCCTGTCGAAGAGGTCAGGATCAACGCCCAATTCGCTTGCTTTAGAGCGCAGGTAGCTATGGGCAATGTGCGCGCTCTCCCGCATGACATCTCCCAATTGACCGGTGAGGGTGAGCTTCCCGGTGCCCTTCATGCACGTTGCCTCAATAAAGAGAATATCACCTCCAACAGGGGTTACCGATAGGCCCGTGGCAATCCCTGGGATCTTTATGGGTTCTGAGAGATCTGATTCGAACCTCTCCTTCTTGAGGCACTCCCGAACTATGTCCGGGGTGATCTCGGGAGACAGCAGCTCTCCTGCCGCTATCCTCACCGCCCTTTTGCGGCAGATGGCTCCAATCTCTCGCTCGAGGTTCCGCACGCCCGCCTCTCGAGTGTAGTCCTGTATAATCTTAGTCAAGGCCTCCGGTGAAAAGGTTATCTCCCCTTCCTGAAGCCCGTTGGCCTTCCGTTGGCGCTGGACAAGGTACTTCTGTGCGATGTGGATCTTCTCATGCTCCGCATACCCTTCAAGATGAATGGTCTCCATGCGATCGCGCAATGGAGAAGGAATGGTCTCCAACTGATTTGCGGTGGTGATAAAGATGACATCGCTTAGGTCGAAATCCACATCCAGGTAATAATCCCTGAATGCATGGTTCTGCGCAGGATCAAGAACCTCCAAGAGGGCACTGCTTGGATCTCCTCTCCAGTCATTACCGACCTTATCAACCTCATCGAGCATGAATACTGGGTTACGGGTACCCACACGCTTGATCGCCTGGATAATCCTACCTGGCATAGCACCTATGTAGGTGCGCCGGTGACCGCGAATCTCAGCCTCATCGCGCATCCCCCCGAGGCTCATACGCGT